>JAHJQY010000018.1 GCA_018819015.1 Patescibacteria group bacterium | reverse complement strand
TGCGAGGAAGAGTGTCCTATCCGACGCAAGCCGCGCCCTTAAGACCGTCGGTAAGCCGTGTGCGGGAAATCCGCATGCACGGTTTGAAAGGAGGATTTGGAATCGGGCTGAACTAGCCCGCGCCAATTTCTACCAATGAAATCTAACAATTGCGCAATTGCCGTCGGGGCATACGGGGTAATATGGGGATAGAAGAGCCGGTAATAAAAATACGTGATGTATTTGTGGTGCGCGGTCAAAAAGTGACGCCAGCCGCCGGCGCTGCGGCTTTTTACGATGTTTCGCCTGCCGTTTTGATGCGGGCTGTCGCCCGCCACAGGAAAAAATTCGCCAAAGAAATGATGTTCTATCTCAAGCCGGGCGAAATAGTCGGCCTTCCGGCAGGCGGCGGGGAATTTGACAAGAGGCTCCCGGTTTTTACCGAGGTTGGCGTCACGATGTTATCCACGGTCTTGCGCAGCCCGAAAGCGGTGCTGACCCATATAGAAATAATCCGCCAGACAATACGCCTTCTCAAATTTGCAAACCGTTGATGTAAAGGAGGAATTATAAAAAACCGAACCAAAGATAAAAACGAGCCGGTATGGGCGCTTTGTGATTTTATTGCCAAGGCCCTAAACAAGCGCGACGCGAAAATACGGTTTGAAAATTGCGCGGCGCTATGTCAAAAAGACGGCTGGGCTATCCGGATGCTGGCGGAGGCGATGGATAATTACGAACAGATGTTTTTCGCCGTCGGCTGAATGAAATTCTTTGCCGTGTCTCATAGGCAAAAGGTATAATAAAAATATGCGGGGAACTTTAAAAAAAAATCCGACGTTAAATACAGGTAAAAATGGCCAGCAACTTCCAACTCCTAAAATCCCCTTGGCTTGGCGAATTTGAGAACCTTCTGCGCCATACAGACAGGGATTTCACTTTTGTGAGTCCGTTTCTGAAAGCGCCGGCTGTAAAAACTATTTTTAAAAACCGGCAAAGCGATTTTGCCATACATGGCATCACCAGTTTTCATATCAGCTATTTTGAAAGACGCGCCTCAGATTTGGATGCTGTAAAACTTTTATTGGGTGACACAAAAACTTCTCTAAAAAACATCCAGAATCTTCACGCGAAAATCTATATATTTGACCAAAATGCGGCGGTAATAACATCTGCGAATCTGACTCCGGCCGGTTTTTTAAAAAACATGGAAGCGGGTCTGTTGATAAGGGAGCCGTCTATGATCAGGGAAATCAGCGTTCATGTGACGGAAATGTTTAAGAATGGGAAGCTGGCTTTTGATATTACCAGCGAAATTGTGGATGAAACAGAGAAAATACTCGCTTCTATTCCCGAAACAAAGCAGGTTTTCGAACGGCAATTTAAAAAAAGAGAGCAGGAACTCTTTAAATTTGTGGATGAAACGCCTGATGATAAAATATTTAAGTCAGGCACCGACGTTATTTTAAAGGGTCTTTCCGGCTGGAAAAAGGATGTTTTCCAATGCTTGTTGGATATTAAGGGGGAAGATTTCAACCTTAAAGACGTATATGGATTTGAAAATACACTGTCTACTTGGCATCTGAAAAATAACAGGGTTAGACCCAAAATACGCCAGCAATTGCAGGTGTTGCGGAATATGGGGCTTGTGGAATTTTCTGGAAGGGGGGTATATAAAAAGTTATGGCGGTAAAAAAATATATTTTCGTCACAGCGGAGGGGATTACGTATCAGCCCGACTCTGAAAGCGATATGCCGGATATCGAGAATCTTCAGGTTGTCGGATTCGGCAGGGGGGATTTCCCTGAAGATGCCGCCAGAAACATGCTTAACGAAAGCGAATACTTAAAAGAAACGAATTTCAATGAAATCATCGGCATAGAACTTAAATCCGACAAACGAACCTGGCACTATTTGAAAGATTTTGGCAAAAGGCGGAATTAAAATTTATGAAAACTTGCGAATATACTGAAGCGAAAAAAGAACTTCCTAATCTTGAAAAGGCCCTTCGTGAATTTGACCGCCATTCCCCGGCCTATAAAAAGACGTTCCAGAAATTCATCGAACTGCTAATCGCTGTTAAAGGCCATGCGTGGTGTATGGATGAAAAAGCCGAAAGGAAGAAAATGGCGGGATTGTTGGGGGATTCTCTTAAAAAATTGGGCCAGCCCATCCCGAAATAATCTTTCAACAACGCCCCCCAGTCCCCAAAGAAAAACCGCAAAAACAGCCGTTTTCATCGCGACAGTATGCTGTCGGGGTGGTCTGCTATACTTTTTATAAAGAATATTCATTGAACGCCTATTTGGCAACTGCTAAAATATAGAACCAAGGGGTTTTCAATGAATGGCATGAAAAAACGTGTGACGAACAAGTATAAAGTTAAGCAGCCGTCACAACGTGCAGTGAGGCGTGGAGGCCATATGTCGAATATTGAAACCTCATCCCAAAAAACGACAACCCCGACCATACTAGATTTCTTCGCCGGCAGCGGCCTTGTTACGGAAGGGATGCGCGGCCTGTTTGAGACTGTTTGGGCTTTGGATAATTCTTCTAAGAAAGCCACCGTTTACATCGCCAATCACGGGCAAGAGCATTTCAAATTAGATTCCATTGAGAAAATACGGGGTTCGGAAATCCCGGAGGCTGATGCGGCTTGGGCCAGTTTCCCTTGCCAGGACCTTTCGCTTGCCGGCAGAATGGACGGTCTGGAGGGTGTGCGCAGTGGGCTTGTGTGGGAGTGGCTTCGGATTATAGATGAAATGAATCGCCGCCCAAAGCTTTTGATTGCGGAAAACGTTTTGGGGTTGGTATCCGCCGAAGGGGGGGAGTATTATCGCGCCATTCATAAAGCTCTTCAAATCCGCGGCTATAAGTCGGGGGCTGTCGTTCTGGATGCCGTAAAATGGCTTCCCCAGTCAAGGCCTCGCGTTTTTATCGTTTCGGTACCCAAAGAATTTGATTGCTCCCGGTTTTCCATGCCCTTCCCAGGCTGGCCGCATCCCGCCTCCGTTGTGAGGGTCGGGGCAGGGCTTGCCGATTGGATTTGGTGGAAAATGCCGCAGCCCGGACAAAAGATTCGTCGCCTGAGCGATTTAATAGACAAAACGGCGCCATGTGACTGCGAAAGCAAGACAAAACAAAACCTTGCGATGGTTCCTTCAAACCATCAGAAACAGCTCCTTCAGGAGTTGGCCAATGGTTTTAAGGTTGCGGCCGGCTACAAAAGAACCCGTAATGGCAGGCAGGTGCTGGAATTGCGATTTGACCAAGTGGCGGGATGCCTTCGCACCCCGGATGGTGGAAGTAGCCGGCAAGTGCTTGTTCTAAAAAAAGAAGGCCGCTTGGTGACACGGCTTCTTAGCGTGAGAGAAACAGCCCGTCTTATGGGCGCTCCCGAGTCCTATTCCATTCCCGGCACCTACAATGATGGTTATAAGGCGATGGGCGACGCCGTTGCTGTGCCGGTAGTGCGTCATCTAGCGAAAAGTTTGCTATTGCCCTTAATGAGAGCGTTAAATGAAAAAAATTGAAGAATACCTTAATATATTTGTAAAAAAGAACCCCGTTGGAGGAAAAGGCGGTCTTTCAGTAATGCTTGTTGTCACACGGTATGCCAGGGAGCATGGCCTGCCGCTTAAATCGGAGACGCTTGTGACGGAGGGAAAAGGCCAGGTCATAAAGCTCGGCAAGACCGAGGTTCAGCGTATCCTGGCTGACTATGGGATTACCCGCGTTTTAGCGGAAGAAGGCGGGCGCACAAGCCGGGGCAGCCTCGGTAATATGCAGAAATATGTGGCTTTTTTAAATGAGCTGAACCAAAAAGGTCTGGCCGACATGGCCTCCATCGAAAAATGGTGGATAGAGCGGGTCAAAAAACATTTTTCCGCCAAAGGTTTTATATTGCATTACGATCCGTCAAAATCCCTTAAATTCATTGTTGAGGATATTCTCGAACAGGCCGGTAAACGTCAAAAAACAGGACAGGGGACCATGTATACCGGGGCGGTCCTCCAACATATGGTCGGCGCTAAGCTTTCCTTGGTCTTGAGCGAGCAGAAGATAGAGCACCGGGGATATTCCGTAGCGGATGATCCCTCCAACGGCGTCGGAGATTTTGAAATAGACGATGTGGTTATTCAAAAAAATATGATTTCAAGGTTTTTATTGATGGTTTTGAGCTACGAAAACCTATACTCTTTCCGACAAATCCAACTGTGATCACGCCTGGGCAGGATTATAGAATCTATCCTCAGATAAAATATAAGGGCCAAGTTGACAGCTCTGAATTTAGTTTTACTGGCTATTTATTTCACCAGCGAAAAAAAATATCACCAGCAAACATACAGGGTGTTTTAATAAGAATTAAAGGAGTCGGAATCGGGGGATATGATAGGACATTCTTGCATTATCCAAAAACCGAAGGGCCCATGCTGAATCAGCTTTCCGGAGAGATATACGTTCATGCTGGATTGGAGGATGCACTTAATATAGACCGGAACAGCTTTAATGAGTCGCACCCCCACTTTTTAAAACTCCAAGATTTTTTGTGGAAATATCTTGGCGAAGGGAAAGATGCCGTTTTTAAAGATATTCGCAGGCGTTCCAAGGAGCGCCAAGAGAAACTGCATTTAAATGTGGCTGCAAAAGAATTATCTGATTTCGTGGCTAAGGTGGAAACGATGTCCGGGCGAAGCTTTTCATTAAGCAGATCTTCTGTACATGAAAATACACCATATGAATATCTTTCGAGTAAGAAAACTATAGTCTTTTACAACAATCCTTTTTGGGCGAAGAACAAAGCAACCCGCGCATTTCAAGAAAAAATGATTCTATCATTAGTGGTGGCTCGACTCTGTTCTACAAATATGGATGTACTTGAGGAAACGGTTCTTAAATTTTTTTCTAATGAAAAATAATAATGAGCACTGAATCAGGAAAAAATTAACAAAAAAGTTCTCGAAGCTTATTCGGAGTTTAAGGATATCCTAAAACACACCGCACGGGTAAAACTGTGGTTGCCTGAAACTGCTGACATAAAAAACGAAATCGGTCGGCCTGTAAAATATTTTACGCTCCCGGGCTCCTGGGGGCTTGATGTGTTTTTTTTGAAATTAAAGGGGATATTGGACGAAGAAGGGCGTGGCTTCCCACACGTTCGATTTTGTGATAACAACATAAAGAATTATACCCATGCCAAAAAAATCTTAGGGAATACGATAGGCAAGATGAGTAATTTTGAAGACATCGTGCTGGACAATGCTCCGGAGTTTTGGGATGGGTTTCCGTATGATATCTATAATATGGATTTTTGTGGAACCTGTTTACCAGAAACTCAGCCACCTTTCTCAAAAACTTTTGAAGCTATCGAGAAAATAATCGAAAGCCACGTAACAAGAAATCATTTCCCTTTCCTGATTTTCTTAACCATAAAAGCTTTGGATTCCGAAACAAATCCCGAAGCAAAAAGGCAACTTAAGCGGAATATTGACGAGAATCGAAGAGTCCGCGACTTCGCGGCACAAATTGATTCTGTTATTCCGAATATTGATGCTTTTGTCCGTGATCATTTTGTTGATTTTATTTTAATAAGTATTCCTAAAATACTTGCACATCTTGCCAAGACAAAATGTAGCCTCGCCATAAAAACAAGGGCCAAATATGAGCGACCTGGATATCGGGGAAATCGTTATTGTATAGCTAAGTTTGTGTTTAAGTTCACAAAACGTCCAAGGCGAACAAATCTTTCCGTTTCTGATGAAAATTATAAAAGCAATATTGCCAGTATTATGACATTAAGCAACGTTCTCACCATTGATGCCGCAAGCGCAACTCCTGACGTGACTACTTCTCATAACGAGCTAAAAGACTATATGAGAACACGAGAAAGTCTTTAGACCTAGGCATAAAATGAAGATTCTTTTAGTAGAACCTGACTTCCCTGTACCCGCAAAAAGCAAAAATCATTGCAATTTTTTACCTATC
>JAHJQY010000017.1 GCA_018819015.1 Patescibacteria group bacterium | reverse complement strand
TGTTCCAAGGGTAAACGAGTACGGTTTGTGGGATATCCGATATCCCACAAACCGGCAAATTTTGGCTCTATAACTATTTTATAAATTCGTTATAATTTATATTGATAACAAAATATTAACGGGCCGTGGTATAACGGGATATAGTATAGTGGCAGTACGCACGCTTCGGGTGCGTGAAGTCCCAGTTCGATTCTGGGTATCCCGAAACAAAATTATGGTAGATCCGGGTTCCCTGCGTTCCCTGCCCGCAATGCTACCCGCCAGCAACTGCGTAGCTGTGGGTGGGTGGCAGGCGGGAATTCCCGGCGGCCCGATTGCAGATTTAGCAGATTTTGTTAAAATTAAAGTATAAGTAATTAAAAGTTAACAAAATTTTTTATGGCGACACTTTCAACAAATTATATTGCCAGCGCGCTTAAAAGGGGGGAGAAAGAAGAATTTATCCGCCGGTCTTTAAGAATGCAAGGGATAAGCGAGGCGGACATAAATAAGGCTT
Source organism: Patescibacteria group bacterium (assembly GCA_018819015.1). Taxonomy (GTDB): domain Bacteria; phylum Patescibacteriota; class Minisyncoccia; order JAHISW01; family Tagabacteraceae; genus JAHJQY01. The sequence continues at coordinate 11,313 of JAHJQY010000017.1, read as the reverse complement.
TCGAAGAAATTAAAAAAGGCGGCGGAAATAATTTTCAAGCTAGTGAAACCGGTGAAAAAAATTTTTTGGAACCGCGCGTTAATGTTAATATTCAAAGAGCTCCGATTTACGCTCAACCAAAGCCAAGCGAAAGCAGATTGCAGTATGCGCCAAAGAGAAGTTTCAAGATGCTGTGGCTGGTTGTTTTAATAATTGTTTTGATTGCCGTTGGAGTCGCCGGTTATTTGTATTTTGACAGGATTTACAATTTTGTTTTTAAGCCGCAGGTGGAATCTTTCGGCGATGGGGCTGCGGCTCCGGAGGTTAACTCCACGGCGCAAGATTCGTTGGAAATTCTTACCGTTATTACGTCTACTATTGCCACGTCATCTGCCACTGCTACGCCGGAATCCTTGGAGGGGCAAATACTTTCTGCCGAAGTGTCAGTCAGGGCGGAGGACCCGAATTTGTTGAAAATTGACGCCATAAGACAGGGGCAGTTATTTTTAGCCGAACAATTTAATATTAACGGCGTTTATCCCGCCACATACTTTGTCGCAGGAGACTCCGGCGCTTTTTACTGTTACCGCAAAGAAGGCATTCATTATATATTGGGCGTTGTTTTGCAAGAAGACAGCGAAGTTTTGGAGAATGACTTGGACGGCGATTATTATTGCGGCGATGTTATAAAAAAATGCGCCGACCCGGTTTATTGCGTCGGACCGTAATATGAAAATGAAACCTTTTGACAGAACTCAGGGCAAGAGAGTTTTTTCCGGCATTCAGCCGAGCGGCGATGTTCATATTGGAAATTATTTGGGCGCCATAAAAAATTGGGCGGAGTCGCAAGATGAATATGATAATATTTTTTGCATTGTAGACCTGCATGCCATTACCGTAAAACAAGATCCGAAAATTTTAAAGAAAAAAATAAGAGAAATTGCGGGATTGCTTTTGGCTTGCGGGATAGACCCCAAAAAATCCAGTTTATTCGTCCAGTCGCATCTGGCGGCGCATACTGAATTGTCCTGGATTTTGAATTGTTTTACGCCGATGGGCTGGCTGGAAAAGATGACGCAGTTTAAAGAAAAATCGGAAGGGCAGGCCTGCCTGTCGACCGGCAGGGAACGAGCTAGCGTCGGACTTTTTGATTATCCTATTTTGATGGCGGCGGATATTTTGCTTTACGAGACGGACATTGTGCCGGTTGGCGAGGACCAAAGCCAGCACGTGGAATTGGCGCGCGATATCGCCAAAAGATTTAACGTGATTTTTGATAGTAATATTTTTAAAATCCCTGAAGTTAAAATAAAAAAAGAAACAGCTCGCATTATGGGCTTGCAGAACCCGGAAAAGAAAATGAGTAAAAGCAGCGAGTTGGCGGGTGATTCTATTTTGTTGCTGGATAGTCCGGATGCCATCCGCGAGAAAATTATGAAAGCCAAAACAGATTCTTTTAATGAAGTTAATTTTGACAAAGAAAGAGCCGGAATTTATAACCTGCTAGTTATTTACGAATCTTTTTCAGAGATGGGCCGGGGAGACATAGAAACAAAATATGAAGGCAAGGGTTACGCTGAATTTAAAAAAGATTTGGCCGAGCTTGTTATTGAAAAATTAGAACCTATTCAAGAGAAATATAATAAATTGCCTGAAAGCGAGATTGATAAAATTTTGCAGGATGGCGCGGAAAAAATTCGGCCGATGGCCGAAAAGAAAATCAAAGAAGTTAAGGAAGTCATCGGCCTCGGCTAGCCAGCTTGAGGCTGGCTAGCGGCGGATTTTGCGGTAGATTCCCAAGATAAATAAGTTTCCAATCAATATTGTTATACTGGCGACGACAAAAAGATACTTAAAACCGAATTGGTAGGCGACGAAAGCTCCGATGGTGGCGGTTAACGCCATGCCGATTTCAACCATGGTGGAATAAATGCTCCACTCTATGCCCTCATGCTCTTTGTCCACATGGCGGGTGAAGATGGCCATAAAACTTGGATAGGCGAAAGCGCCGGCCAAACCGAATACGAATTGAACAAAATATAATTGTCCGGGCGTGTTGATAATCATGTAAAGCAGAGGAATGGCCGCGTAACCGATAGAGCCAAGCAATAGAAACCAGTAGTCATCTATCTCGCCTCTTATTTTGTCTATTATGGTGCCGATGGGAATTTGCAATAATCCTTTTGACAGCAAAAATATAGTGGAAGCGATCCCCACGGTTTCCAAATTGGCATTTTTTATGTTTTCTGTTATAAAAACCGCGAAAATCGGCGTAATTAATCCAAATCCGCTGATAATCATAATGTCGCACATGGTCAAAAAGCGGACCACTGGGCTGATTTTTTTGAAATTGAAATAACCGAAACCGGGTTGTTTTAATTGTTTAAATTGTTCTTCGTCCATATTGTTAATATAGCATTTTAATCGGGCCAGAGGGAGTCGAACCCTCCGTCACACCCACCCCAAGGGTGTATGTTGCCGCTACACTATGGCCCGTTTGACGGACTTGTTTTTTTGTTGCGTTTGTAGTATACTACAAAAAACATAGATTGAAAATTTAAAGAAGGAGGTGGCTTGGATGCCGGAAAAAAGAGTGCGAGAATTATTTCTCGCGGCAATAGTGGTTTTTATTTTTTTGTTTTTTTATTTGACCTTGGAGCTTTTTAAATATGGAAATTTTTCAACTTGGATGGTTGAGTTATGCGCAGGTATTATTATGGCTTATGCTATAGCCAATACAAGGTTGAAGGGAAAGAATTCTGGAATTATTGCTAGGCCGGGTCAGTATTTTGTTTATCTTGCTTGGTTTTATGCGTTGGTGGTGGGGGGATATTGTTTTTTCCATCCCACGATTGAGATTACGCCCAACATAATGCGGGCGGTTGGCGAAATTACCGTTGTTTTTATATGCACTAATTATTTTAATATTAGTGCTGGAAACAATAATAAATAAATATGTTTTTAAAAAGCCGTGGTGTCGGATACCGTGGCTTTTTCTATTTCAGGTGTAAATTTTTTTTCAGACAGCGGGTGCAGATTTTTTTTCGCGACCCGTCGGGAAAAGTCGCCCATTGCAAATTGGGATATTTTCTTTGTTTCGGTGTTGGATTGTATTTCCCGCGCAAAAGATTTCTCTTCCCGCCCATTTTGGTTCCTTTGTCGCAGATGGGACATTGTTTCATTAGTAATTAATATAAACTTCTTCCCAATTTTTTACAAGACTTATTAAATATTTATTTATCACATATTCAGTGCTATCGCCCCAGTTGTGTGATATTTGGTTTGCTTGACTTTGTAATAGAGCCATGATAGAAAAGAAAAAGAAAGGGAAAGATAAATTTTTGAAAGAGGGAGGGAAAAATGACAAAGACAACCTTTTTGCTTGTTGATGATTCGGAAGATTCAGAAAAAGCGATAGATTTATTGAAAAACTCGGGAATTGAGTTTGAGGTTGTGGCTTTTAAGGTTGACGAAGATATTAAGCCGCCTGTTCTTTTTATTGTTGAGGGATATGTTGAGGGGATAAATTTTATTCGCGATTATATTACGACTCTTATGGATGAGTCATAAGGTATAAGCAAAAGTAAACATAGACCTATCAGAAATGGTAGGTTTTTTTGTTTTTTTATTTATCACATATTCAGTGCTATCGCCCCAGTTGTGTGATATTGTTGAGTTGACAAAATTAATGTTTTGCTTTAGTCTCAAGTAAATCCGCGAGAGCGGAGGCACCTTAACAACCGTTCTCGAGAGGGGATACAACATCTCCGAGAGGAGAGAGGAGGCAATATGAACACAAGGCCTGGGATAGAAACGTCGGAACAACAAAAACAAGAAGACCTTCGTATCAAGAAAAACGAGGGCCTAAAGAATGTTTTTGAATTTATTTTGAAACTAAAATTGCCTACGCGCCCCCATAGTTTGGAAGAAATGGGGTGCCTTATGCAAATTTTGTTGGAAGATGATTGTATTTTTGATGACGCTTTGGCTATGAAAGTTTTAAAAAAATATTCAAAGCAAGAGATGGGCTTGATTTCGGCTGCCATAGAGGGATTGGTTATTTATCGGCCAAGTTCAGCTAGAGAATTTTTTAGGGTGTTTTCTCCTCCGTGGCCGGAATTTGGTACAGCAATGGCCACGCATTATAGGTGGCTATATATAGATTTAAGTTTGGAACAGAGAATTAATCTTTATTGTGGTTGTTTGTTGGGAATCACACGGGCGACAATTTTTCTTTGCGAACTTTTTTCTGCTCAAAAAGTAGAAGATAGTTTAAAGTCGATAAGAGATACTTTGGGTTTTTTATTTTTTAAGAATGTGTTTAAATTTTTGTTCCAACTGGAACCAATTTTTTGGCCTAAGTTGAACATTGAATATGTTCCTCCAAAATTTGAACATCTTTTTTCCTCGGGCTTGGCTGATTTATCTAGTTTTTTTAAGAATTGGCCAATTTATTTTCGTGTTTATTCGCGGGCCGATCTAAATTCAGCGTTTCTTGACTGGCTAAATAATGTGGAGGAACAATTGAAAGATTTGCATAAGCGAGAAGTTGTTTTACTTGATCTTCAAAAGGTTATCATTGATCAGATAAATTATTTTGTGTTTAAAAATTTTAATTACAATAATAAGTGTGAATTCCCCGGTAATGCCGTAAGCAGGGTAGGGCTTTTGAAACATGGTATTGTTTCTTTCGTAAAATAAACAATTAAGCGCCGCGGGGTACACTCCGCGGCTTTTTTGTTTTATACTACTAATTAATGACCGGAGTTGATTTTATTTTTGCCATAGCAATTTTGATAATGTCGGTTGTTATCCACGAGGTCTCTCATGGCTACGCCGCTTATCTGCTGGGCGACTCGACCGCCAAATACGCCGGTCGGCTCACTTTGAATCCCTTGAATCATCTGGATTTTGTCGGCTCTTTTTTGGTGCCGATGTTTACCTATCTGATGGGCGGATTTATTTTGGGCTGGGCCAAGCCGGTGCCGTATAATCCATATAATTTGAAAAATCAAAAATGGGGTCCGGCCATTGTGGGCATAGCCGGCCCGGCCTCTAATTTTTTTGTGGCGCTAGTTTTTGGAATGTTTTTGCGTTTCAGCGGTTATCTTCTTTTTCTGCCGAATTCTTTTTTTGATATTGCTTCCTTGGTGGTTTTTATCAATTTGATTTTGGCTATTTTTAACCTAGTTCCCATACCGCCGTTAGATGGTTCTAAAATTCTTTTTGCCGTTTTGCCTTATAGTTGGCGCGAAGTTCAGAATTTTTTGGAACGTTACGGATTTTTTCTGCTTTTATTTTTCATATTTTTCTTCTGGCGCCTGCTCTTGCCAATCATGCTATTTTTGTTTAGGATTATCACTAACATTAATTTTTAATTTTTGGCATGAGTACGATTAATCAATTGGTAAAAAGGGGAAGAAGAAGGGCGGTGAAAAAAGCCAAGGCCGTTGCTTTGCAGCGGGGTTTTAATATTAAAAAAAATAAGCCGACTTTTTACCCTTCGCCGTTCAAGCGGGGAGTTTGTCTGAAAGTTTCAACCACCACTCCCAAAAAACCGAATTCCGCCTTGCGAAAAATCGCCAGAGTGCGTTTGACCAATGGCATGGAAGTGACCGCTTATATTCCGGGCGAAGGCCATAATTTGCAGGAGCATTCGGTGGTTGTTTTGCGCGGCGGAAAAGTGAGGGATTTGCCGGGTGTCCGCTACCATATTGTCAGGGGGGTTCTTGACGCGTCGGGAGTTGAAGGCCGAAAACAGCAGCGTTCCGGCTATGGCGCCAAGAGACCGAAAGAAAATAAAGAATAAATATGCGTAGAAAGATAAAAAAGAAAAATATTTTAAAGCCGGATTTTAAATATCAATCTTTAATGATTGAGAGATTTACTAATTATGTAATGAAGGAGGGGAAAAAAGCATTGGCTAGAAAAATAGTTTACTCCGCTTTGGACGAGACGGCCAAGCAGACAAAAAAAGACGCGCTTGATATTTTTGATACTGCTTTGAAAAATACCACTCCGCTTTTGGAAGTTCGTTCCAGAAGGGTTGGCGGGGCTAATTATCAGGTGCCGAGAGAAGTGGCTCCGGCCAGAGCCGAGAGTTTGGCTATGAGGTGGATTATAGGGGCGGCCAAGGCCAAGAAAGGCAAGCCCATGTATAAAAAACTTTCCGAAGAATTGGTTTTGGCGTCAAAAAAAGAAGGAGAAGCGATAAAGAAAAGAGAAAATATGCACAAAATGGCCGAAGCCAACAAGGCCTTTGCTCACTTCGCCTGGTGATTTAATAAACTATGTCACGAATTTATCCAATAGAAAGGCTGCGTGATATTGGCATTATTGCCCACATTGACGCCGGCAAAACAACCGTTACGGAACGGGTGCTTTTTTATACCGGCGTTTCCCACAAAATAGGCGAAGTTCACGAAGGCCAGGCTATTATGGACTGGATGGACCAGGAGAGGGAGAGGGGAATTACGATTACTTGCGCCGCCACGACTTGTTTTTGGAAGCCGAGCTATTTGCCCGAAGAGCAAAAGACAACAGAAAACGAATACAGGATAAACATTATAGACACGCCCGGGCATGTGGATTTTACCGTGGAGGTAGAAAGGTCTCTGCGCGTTTTGGACGGCGCGGTGGTGGTTTTTGACGGCGTGGCCGGAGTTGAGCCTCAGTCTGAAACAGTTTGGCGCCAGGCGGACAAGTATAAGGTGCCCAGAATGTGTTTTATCAATAAACTTGACCGGATGGGCGCCAGTTTTGAAAAGAGTTTTGAATCTATTAAAGAAAGATTGACCCCCAATGCCTTGGCCATAAATATTCCTATGGGCCTTGAATCTGACATGAAAGGAGTTATTGATTTAATGAAAATGAAGGCGATATATTTTGACGGAGAGCGGGGAGAGAAAATCAGGGAGGATGAAATCCCCGCGGATTTTAAAAACGAGGCGGAAAAACGACGCGCGGAAATGGTGGAAAAAATTTCTGAAACTGACGACGCGCTTTTGGAAAAATATCTGGAAGGCGCAGAAATTTCCATTAATGAATTAAAGGGAGCGATGAGGAGGGCTTGTATTGCTTACAAATTGGTGCCGGTTTTTTGCGGTTCGGCGCTAAAAAACAAAGGAGTGCAGCTTGTGCTGGACGGAGTGGTGGATTTTCTTCCCAATCCGACGGAATTGCCTCCGGTAGTGGGGATTAATCCGCGCTCCGGCGCGGAAGAAATAAGAACAGCGGAAGACAGCCAGCCGTTTTGCGCTTTGGCCTTCAAGCTTCAGGCCGATTCTTATGTCGGCCAGCTTACTTATTTCAGGGTTTATTCGGGGACGCTGGCGGCAGGATCTTATATTTTAAATGTGCGCACGGGTAAAAAAGAGAGAATCGGCCGTATTTTGCGTATGCATGCCAATGACAGGGAAGACGTGAAAGAAGTTTTTTGCGGTGATATTGGCGCTATTGTCGGCCTAAAAGAAACCAGGACCGGCGATACTCTTTGCGCTGAAAATAAACCGATTTTGCTGGAAGGCATTGAGCCGCCGGAAGTCGTTGTGTCCATGCGCATTGAACCAAAAACAAAACAAGACCAGGAGAAAATGAGCTTGGCTTTGCATCGGCTTTCGGAGGAAGACCCGACATTTAAAATTAAAACCGATGAAGAAACTTTGGAAACGATTATTTCTGGAATGGGTGAGCTTCATTTGGAAGTTTTGGTTGAGAGAATGAAGAGGGAGTTTAAGGTGGAGGCCAATGTCGGCAAGCCACAGGTGGCTTACAAGGAAACTATTAGTGAAGAAGCCGAGGCGGAAGGCAAGTATATTAGGCAGTCGGGCGGCCGCGGACAATATGGCCATGTCTGGCTGAGAGTGAGGCCGAGAGAGCGCGGCGAAGAATTTGAATTTATAAATTCAATCAAGGGCGGCATTATTCCTCAGGAATTTATAACTCCTATTGAAAAAGGAGTCAGAGAAGCATTGGACAAAGGAGTTGTTGCCGGATTTCCTCTGGTGGACATGTCGGCCGAGCTTTATGACGGTTCGTTCCATGAGGTTGATTCATCGGAGGCGGCGTTTAAGATTGCCGCTTCCATGGCTTTGCAGGAGGCGGCCAAACGCGCTAAGCCGGTTTTGCTGGAGCCGATTATGAAAGTGGAGGTTGTGACCCCGGAAAAATTTTTGGGAGACGTGTCAGGCAGCTTGAATTCTAAGCGGGGACAGATTGAAAGTATTTCTGACAGGATGAACTTGAAAGTCATTGACGCCAAAGTTCCTCTTTCCGATATGTTCGGCTATGTGACGGCTTTGCGTTCTTTAACCGAAGGGCGGGCGACCTTTAATATGGAGTTTGACCATTATGCCCGCGTGCCGGAAAATGTAGCAACACTTATTAAAGAAGGTAAAAAATAACATGGGCGAAGATATTCTTTTTTCAGATTCCGTTTTTGACGATTCTTTGGATTTTGAGGCCGATGTGGATGAGCTGCCATTGTAGAGTTGCTTTTTTTAAGGTATTGTTTTATTATCTAGGATTATAAGTTATTAAAATAATTAAAATTTTATGGCAGAAAAATTTGAACGAAATAAGCCGCATGTTAACGTAGGCACTATTGGCCACGTTGACCACGGCAAAACCACTTTAACAGCCGCTATTTTGCACGTTCTTAATTTGGCGGGCAATAAGGTTAAACTTGAGAAAGTTGACCAGATTGATAACGCTCCAGAGGAAAGAGAGCGCGGTATTACTATCGCCATTCATCATTCGGAATATGAAACGGGAAAAAGACACTACGCGCATGTTGATTGTCCGGGCCACGCTGACTACATCAAAAACATGATTACCGGAGCGGCCCAGATGGACGGCGCGATTTTGGTCGTGTCGGCGGCCGACGGCGCCATGCCCCAGACAAGAGAACATATTCTTTTGGCTTATCAGGTTGGCGTTCCGAAAATCGTGGTTTTCCTTAATAAGGTTGACCAAGTTGACGACCTGGAGCTTGTTGATTTGGTTGAAGCGGAAATCAGGGAGCTTTTAACAAAATATAAATTTCCCGGAAATGAAACCCCTATTATAAGGGGGTCGGCCTTGAATGCCCTTGATACTAAAACTGCCGAAGATGAAGCTGCTAAGCCCATATTGGAACTGGCGAAAGCTTTGGATGAATATATTCCCGAACCGGTGCGCGAGGTTGAGAAGCCGTTTTTGATGCCCATTGAGGATATTTTCTCAATTGAAGGCCGAGGCACTGTTGTGACGGGCAGAATTGAAAGAGGGAAGGTAAAAGTCGGTGAAGAAGTTGAAGTAGTAGGCTTGAGAGATACCACAAAAACCACGGTTACGGGGATTGAAATGTTTAATAAATCTCTTGATGAAGGATTGTGCGGCGATAATTCCGGAATTCTTTTGAGAGGATTGAAAAAGGAAGATGTTGAACGGGGCCAGGTATTGGCAAAAACAGGCTCTATTACTCCTCATACGGAATTTGATTCAGAAGTTTATATTTTGACAAAAGAAGAGGGCGGCCGCCATACTCCGTTTTTCTCCGGCTATAAACCGCAGTTTTATATTCGCACAACCGATGTAACCGGCGAAGTAACTTTGCCCGAAGGCACGGAAATGGTTATGCCTGGCGATACGATAACTTTTAAGGTTAAATTGATGGCCCCAATCGCCTTGGAAGAAAAAATGAAATTTGCCATTCGCGAAGGAGGCAGAACCGTAGGGGCCGGAGTTGTGACAAAAATAACAAAATAATTTTTGGTGGGCACATTGAGATGGTTAAGAAAATAAAAAAAATTAAGAAAGAAAAAGAAGTGGTAGAGGCGCAAAAATTAAGAGTCAGACTTAAGGCTTGCGACCATAAAATATTGGACGCGAGCGTAAAGCAGATAGTTGAAATAATTGAGAGGTCGGGCGTTGATTTTGTCGGCCCGGTGCCGCTTCCCGTGGAAATTAAAAAGTACACGGTTAATCGGTCTTCTTTTGTTCACAAAGACGCGCGCGAACAGTTTGAGATGAGAGTGCACAAGAGACTTCTTGATATTTTAAATCCAACCCCTAAGGTTATTGATTCATTGACTGGATTAAGTTTGCCGGCCGGCGTTGATATAGAAGTAAAGGCGGCATGAAATTCATACTAGGTAAAAAACAAAAAATGACGCAGTTTTTTGACGAGAAAGGAAAAGTTTTTCCGGCGACTTTGGTTTTGGCTGAGCCGAATACGGTGACCTTGGTTAGGACAAAAGAAAAAGACGGATATAAAGCTGTTCAGGTCTTGTCAGGTAAAAAGAAAAGAGAATTCCGTTCAGATGAAACAGGAGAAGTCAAAGGGGGGGATAAAATTGATGTGTCGATTTTTTCCGCCGGCGACAAAATAAGAATCAGTGGTATTTCAAAGGGTAAGGGTTTTCAGGGGGTGGTGAAGAGGCATGGATTTAAAGGCGGACCAAGAAGCCACGGCCAGAAACATTCAGAAAGAGAACCCGGTTCTATTGGCTCCACCGGCCCGCAGAGAGTTTTTAAAGGCGTACGAATGGCTGGCCGAATGGGCAGTGATAGGGTCACCGTTAAAAATCTTAAAGTCCTGAAAGTTGATAAAGAAGCAAATGAAATTTTAGTCAGCGGGGCCGTGCCGGGTCGCCGGGGAACATTGCTTGAAATTTATGGAATTTAAAGTTTATAACCAAAAAGGAGAAGAGGCGGGCAAAATCAAATTGAATGATTCGATTTTTGGTTTGCCGTGGAATGCCGACCTGATACATCAAGTAGTTGTTTCAATGCAGGCCAACAAGCGAACGCCGGTGGCTCACGCCAAATCGCGCGCCGAGGTCAGCGGTGGCGGCCGGAAGCCGTGGCGGCAGAAAGGCACGGGTCGGGCGAGGCATGGTTCTCGTCGGTCTCCGATTTGGATTGGTGGCGGAGTGACGCATGGGCCGACAAAAGAAAGGAGTTATGAAAAAAAGATAAACAAAAAAATGAAAAACAAAGCTTTGTTGATAGTTCTTTCTCAAAAAGCTAAAGACAAGGAAATTTTGATTTTGGATGATTTGAAATTTGTCGCGCCAAAGACAAAAGAGGCGGCTGGCGCGGTTTCCAGTTTAAGCAAGATTAAGGGTTTTGAAAAATTGAAGACGAAAAAGAAAAACCGGGCAGCTGTTTTACTTCCGGGAAAAGACGCGGGATTGGTGAGGGCTTTTAATAATTTGCCGGGGATTTTGGTTGGCGAGGCGAGAAATTTGAATGTATTGGACGCTTTGACTTTTAAATATTTGATTTTTACCAAAGAGGCGATAAAATACTTCTCCGCCAAAAAATAATTTTCAGCGTTACAAACAAGGATTT
>JAHJQY010000016.1 GCA_018819015.1 Patescibacteria group bacterium | reverse complement strand
TCAAAATGAACATGGCAACCGGACGATTTGCCGGTACTTCCTTCATAACCTATCACCTGCCCCTGCACCACATGCCAGCCATTAGAAACAATATTCTGACCAAGGTGTGCGTAAAGCGTCTGAGTTCCATTCAAATGGCTTATGACAACATAATTCCCATAACCGCCATTCCAGCCGTAAGAACGGCTTATTATCACATCTCCGGATGCCGCCGCTAAAACAGGCGCCCCGCAGTAAGAAGCCAAATCAACGGCATTATATCCATGAAGCCCCTGCGTTCTCCTGCCGCCCTCAACAGGTTTCAAATAATAGCCGGCGTAAATCGGCCCACTTCCCCCGCGATACGGATTGCTACTTGATGGATAACTTAGTGTCGGTGTATAGCCGACATCGCCGTCAGGAATAATAATTTCATCGCCGACAACCAAACCGCCATCCAACGACAAGTTATTAAAATCAATAATTTCATCGGCATCTGCCTTGAATTTCTTGGCAATAGAAGCCACAGTATCTTTCTCCTTCACGATATATTTCAACCCGGTCACCGGCAAAATTATAAGCTCCTGTCCTATTTTTATCAAATCCCCTCTGGTAATATCGTTAGCCCAAATTATGGTATTAACACTAACCCCAAACATCTTGGCAATTCCAGAAAGACTATCTCCTTCCCTGACCACATAGACACTGATTCTGTCGGAAGCCGGTGTTTTGCTTTCAATATCTACCAGACTGCCATTGGGGCCAACAACTGGCAAAAGAGCGCTTTTGTCCACTATTGTCAAGTCGCCTCCGCCTTGTCCGGCTGTCGGATTAAGGTTTAAAACAGATTTAAGAAGATTGGCCGTTTGAGAGTTAGGAATAATGTTGGCAATTATTTCCTCTTTTAAGTCCCAAATTTTATCTATAAAAGAAAAAGCCTCCGCTTTTTGAACGCAGGCAAAATTAAACATAAATATGCCCACGAGCATGAGCGGCATTAAAAAAAGTTTCCATGAACCCGGCCTAGGGGGTTCAACTTGTAAATTTCCTAAAATAAGCCTTATTTTTAAGCGTTTTCTGGCAAATAATCGACACTCGCAGAATGTTATTTATTATACAAAAAACAGGCAAAATTTCAATAGGTTATCCACAAGGCTTTCTTCTGTGCTAATATTGGGCATGGATGTGTTAAAAAACCTTAATGAACCGCAAAAACAGGCGGTTTTACATAAAAACGGACCCTTGCTGGTAATTGCCGGGGCAGGAGCCGGAAAAACCACGGTCATCACGCGCAGAATAGCCAGCATCATAAAAAATGGAACTAGGCCGGAACAAATACTGGCCGTTACTTTCACCAACAAAGCGGCAGAGGAAATGAAAGAGCGCGTAACCCAATTATTGAGGTCAAACCTCAATAATTCCGAGGTTCAACTTCCTGCAATCGGCACTTTTCATTCTGTTTGCGCCAGAATCCTGAGAGAAAACAGCCATTCTGTAAACCTGCCTGCCGGACAGGCAGGCCTGCCGAGCAATTTTTCCATTCTGGACAAAGAAGACTCCCTGAAAATTATAAAAAAATCTCTCAAAACCCTATCCATAGACCCCAAGCAATTCCAGCCGCCAAAAATCCAATCCATCGTTTCAAAACAAAAATCAAATTTAATCGGCCTGGAAGAATACTCAAAAAACGCCATTGATTTCTTTCCAAAAACGCTGTCTCTGATTTGGGAGGAATATGAAAACAATCTGGCCAGACAAAAAGCAGCCGATTTTGACGACCTTATATTCAAAACCGTCCTGCTCTTCCAAAAAAAACCGAATATTTTGGAAAAATACCAAAACAAATGGCTATACATTTTAATAGACGAATATCAGGATACCAACCACGCCCAATACGTGCTGGCAAAACTGCTGGCAAAAAAGAATAAAAACATCTGCGTAGTCGGAGATGAAGACCAAAGCATTTACTCTTTCAGGGGCGCGAACTTTGGAAATATTTTGAATTTTGAAAAAGATTATCATGGCGCCAAAATTATTGTACTAGAGCAAAATTACCGCTCGGGCCAGAAAATTCTTGAAGCCGCCAATGCCGTTATCGGAAAAAATACCGTGCGCAAACCAAAAAATCTTTTTTCAGAACTGGGAGATGGACAAAGTCTAGTTATTTTTGGCGCGGCGAATGAAAGAGAAGAAGCGAACTTTATCGCCGCCTCATCAGAAGAATTACTAACGGATAACCACCGGCCAAAAGATATAACCGTGCTCTATCGGGCAAATTTCCAGTCGCGAGCGCTGGAAGAATCTTTTATCTCCCGCGGCCTGCCCTACCAAGTTGTAGGAACAAAATTTTTTGAAAGAAAAGAAGTGAAAGATATTATTGCTTACGCCAAAGCAGCCATGAACCCTGGCGATATAATAAGCCTTGAAAGAATCATAAATGAACCCTCGAGGGGTCTGGGAAAAGCAAGCCTGCTGAATCATCTCACCGGCAATCCTTCAACTCCGCTCAGGATGGAAAAAATAAAAGAATTTTTTGGACTGCTTGAAAAAATCAAAAAAACAATAAACAGCCAACCTCTCTCAAAAGCGCTGTTTTTCATAATAAAAGAAAGCGGGTACCAAAACTATCTTGACAACGGCACCGAGGAAGGAATAATGAGAATGGATAACCTGAAAGAACTTGTTGTCTTGTCCATGAAACATGACGGCCTAAAACCTCCTCGGGGGATGGAAAAATTTATGGAAGACGCGGCGCTAATGACAGACCAAGACGAAGTTGCGCCCTCACCTACCAAAACCTCGGAAGGAAAAGTGCGGCTGATGACAGTACACGCCGCCAAAGGACTGGAATTCCCCTGTGTTTTTATAGCCGGCCTTGAAGACGGATTATTCCCGTATATCAAACCTTTCTCGTTCGGCAAAGACGAAGAAGAGGAAGAGAGACGTCTGTTTTACGTCGCCCTGACGCGCGCTCAGAAAAAAATCCATTTATCTTTCGCTTACAGCCGGACCATGATGGGCGGACGGCAGATAAACCAGCCGTCAAGATTCATAAACGAAATCCCGCCAGAGCTTTTTGAACAAAATTTTGAAAATTTACCGGCTACTAATTATCTGGATTTTTAATATGGCCAAACTGGGACAAAATTTTTTACAAAACAAAAAAATAGCCGAAGAAATTATTGAGGCCGCCGAAATAAAAAAGGACGACATCATCTTGGAGGTCGGTCCGGGTAAAGGAATCCTGACCGAAAAACTTTTGGCCAAAGCCGGCCAAGTTATCGCGGTTGAAAAAGATCCATCGCTTGTTGAATTTTTAAAACAGAAATTTTCCGGCGCCAAAAATCTTGAAATTATCCAAGACGATATTTTAAGATTCAATCCGTTCGACAAGCTCAGGATAAAAAATTTCAAAATTGTGGCAAACATTCCTTATTACATCACTTCGCATTTCCTGCGGCAATTTCTAGGCGCGGAACACCAGCCATCGCTGATGGTTCTGATGATTCAAAAAGAAGTAGCCGAGAGAATCGTAATGCGCGACAAAAAAGCCAGCATACTATCGTTAAGCGTAAATGCCTACGGCCAGCCGAAAATTATAAAAAAAGTGCCGGCCGGCAATTTCTCGCCAACGCCGAAAGTTGATTCGGCCGTAATTAAAATAAACAACATTTCCAAAAATTTTTTCAATGATGGAAGTTCAACTTCCATCATTGATGAACAAAAATTTTTTAATCTGATTAAAAAAGGATTTTCCCAAAAAAGAAAGATGCTGAAAAACAATCTTAATATATCAATAGAAACACTGAGAGAATGCGGAATTCCGGAAAAAACGCGGGCGGAAGACTTGTCGCTGGGAAATTGGAAATGCCTGTATTTTGCAGTATTATAAATGTATGGAAAATATTTATCTGCCTGAACAAATAAAAATACTTGATATAAAAAAACTTTCCGAAAATGTTAAACTTTTCCGGTTAAAAAAAAGAATGGATTTTACGCCGGGCCAGTTTGTGCTGGCCGGCGTTTGGGGTTACGGCGAAGCTCCTTTTGGGCCAGCTTCATCGCCTTATGAAAAAAAACATATAGACATAGTAGTCAGAGACACGGGCGGCAATGTCACCTCGGCGCTCCACAATCTGAAAATCGGCGACGAAATAACTCTGCGCGGCCCTTATGGCAATGGTTTTCCTTTGGATTTTTTTGAAGGAAAAGATATTGTCATGGCCACCGGCGGTTGCGGCATTCCGCCTATCGCTTCTCTTGTAAAATACATTATTAAAAACCGCGGCAAATTCAGCAAAGTTTATTTATTATACGGAGCGCGCACGCCGAACGATATTTTAATGAAAGATGAAATTAAAGATTGGGAAAAACAAATCAATATAATTTTGACAATAGACTCGCCCCATCCGGAATGGCAAGGATGCGTTGGTTTTGTGACCGACCTTGTCAAAAAAATAGAAATAGATCCGGCCAACGCGGTGGCCACCATGTGCGGACCGGGCCCGATGATGGACGCGCTGGAAAAAGTTTTAAGACCATTGGGAATTTCCGACCGCCGGATTTTTGTCAGTCTAGAAAGAAAAATGCAGTGTGGAGTTGGCAGATGCCAGCATTGCACAATCGGCGACAAATATGTCTGCCTAAACGGCCCGGTATTTAATTATGATGAAATAGATAAATCATGGGATTAAAACCTAAAGTAGCCATCTATGATTTTACCGACTGCGAGGGGTGCGAAGTGGAAATAATTTCTCTTCGCGAACGATTTTTGGATTTGGAAAAACAAGTTGACATTGTTGACTGGCGGCTGGGGCAAGAACGAAAATCCTTCGACTCTGCTCAGGATAAATATTTTGACATTGCGCTTATTGAAGGAGCGCCCATCACCCAAGATGAAATTGACACCTTGAAATGGCTTCGCGAAAACTCCCAATATGTCATCGCGCTCGGCGCCTGCGCCGCGCTGGCGGGGATACCGGGAATTATGGACCAAGAAAAACGCGCCGGGTGGTACAAAAAAATATACCCTTCGACAAGCTCAGGGCAAGTGTACAAGCCGAAAGGAATTGACGCTTTACCGCTTAGCGCTTATGTCAAGGTGGATTTTGCTATTCATGGCTGTCCGGTTAATGCCGGCGAGCTGGAAAGAATTTTTGAAGAACTTTTGGCCGGCAAAAAACCGAGTTACCGGCCATACTCGGTCTGCTTTGACTGCAAGCGAGCCGGCAATGAATGCCGCATTATAAACAAAAAAATCTGCCTGGGCCCGATAACGCAAGGCGGATGCCAGGCCATCTGTATTTCCGGCGGCTCGCCCTGCTACGGCTGTTTCGGCCCACGCGAAGAAGCCAATGTTGAAGGATTAAAACAAGCCCTCAAAAAATTCGCCGACGAAGAAGAAATAAAAAGATATTTCACGATGTTTTATAATAAAAATGAAAAATGATCACCGATAAATATATCGCGAAAATTGAGGGACACGGTAGCTTGGAAACTGATTTTTCCAAGAGCCAAGTCAAACTGCATATTCACGAAGGCGAGCGGCTTTTTGAAGGATTGCTGGTCGGCCGAACCATTGAAGAAAGCCACTGGATAACCCCGCGCATCTGCGGCGTCTGCCCTATCGCCCATAATCTGGCCTCTTTGCGCGCTTGCGAGGATGGCCTGAAAATTGAAATCAGCGAAACAACAGAACTCCTTCGCGAATTGATGGTCTGCGCCCAAATGATGCAAAGCCACGCTCTTCATTTATTCTTTTTGTCTTTGCCGGACTATCTGGGAATAGACCGCGGCACCGAGCTGGCCCAAAAAAATCCAAAAGATTTTAAGGCCGCGCTGGATATAAAAGAAGTCTCCGATGACATCGCGGCTGTCGTGGCCGGCCGCAACGTCCACCCGACAACCACCACCATCGGCGGTTTTCATAAAATTCCGACTAGAGAACAATTGGAAAAACTGCTCCAAAAAATCAAACAAACAAGAGCGTCGGCTGGTCGCGCCTTGAATATCTGCTCAAAAATTAAATTTCCGGAACTAAAAGTTGATTTAGAGCTAGTAACCCAAAAGAAAGAAAAAATTTTATCAAACAAAAACGACCCTTCGACTCCGCTCAGGGTAAACCCTTCTATAAAAAATTATAAAGAAGTTATTACCGAGGAAATCAGAAACTATTCCACTGCCAAATTTGGCGGCTATAAGGGCCGAGAAATAATGGTTGGCGCGCTGGCCCGGCTTTATTTTTCCGACCACAAAGAAAAAGAAATCCTAGATTTTCAAAATCCTTTCCATAACAATATCGCGCAGGCCATTGAAATTTTGCTTTATCACAAACAAGCCGGAAAAATTTTAGAACAATTACTTGCATCGAAGTCCGACTTCGATGGAACATCGAAGTCGGACTTCGATGTTTACGCAAGCGAGGGTATAGGCGCAATAGAAGCCCCGCGCGGCGGGCTTTACCATGAACTGCGCTGGAACAACAAAGGCATTATCACCTACGCCAACATTATCACTCCAACCGTGCAAAACCTTACCTCCATAGAAAAAAGCGCTAACGCGCTTTTGGAGCAAAACAAAGAAAAAACCCAAAAAGAAAAAGAGCGCCTACTTGAGATGCTCGTCCGGGCCTATGATCCATGTATTACTTGTTCTGTACACTAAATTTCTTGAGATTTTAAAATTTTAGTAACGTCTATCAAAAGACGTCGCGGGTCTGATGGCATATTTAAAATTATCTTTTGATAATTCCTTTGCGATTTTCCATAAATTAAAAGCTAGCGCCAACTTGTGGTCGGCCGACATTTTTCTAAAAGATTCATCTTGAATTTCTTGAGCTGTTTTTTTACTCTCTGCTTTTGTTTTAAGCTTGCCTTTCATAATTGCGATTTCATCTTAACACAGCAAGGCAAGAAGCTCAACCTCACCTGCTCGGCACATTAAATAGTTTTATTTGTAATATCTAAATGATACTTGGTCCAAAAAGTTAAATTTTGTTTTTGCCTTGGACTAATTTTATCGCAAATATAATTCCAATGAAAAGAAACCTCGTCCCCAACCTTAATTGTTGAATCTAAAGATATTAATTTCTTTTCAGTTTTTTCGCCAAAATCCAGCTTATTGTTTTTAAAAACTAATGGGCTATATTCCACAAATCCTTCATCTGTCATGCTCCCCCAAGAAATACGGCAATTATCCATGGTCTCCAAAACTTTTTCTATTGCCCCGGAACGCATCAGCCCGGCGCGGCGATAAATGTCAAAAACATGGAAAACATGGTGCGGTTTAGCTTCGCGAATCGATTCGGCGACTAACCACGACCAATCTTTCCCGGACATCCTTTTTTTAAAACGGTTTTCAATATTGCCGTATAAATTTTTATCAGAAACCTTTTTCAACAAATCATTGCCCAACCAATAAGCCTCCACCACCCGCGCGTCAAATTCATCTTTTATGTTATTCGCCTGCGCGATGAGCCGAAGATAAGGAACAGCTCCTTCAAATTGAAGAAGCGAACTTTTGTCGCAAGCTAAAAACTTCGGGCCGCAATAGCCCAAAACATTAGGAGGCAGGGCGTACTTGATAAAAAGTTCTAAACCATCCATATAATCCGCTGACTAATAAAACTCCGGTCAAAATCAAGACCGTCGGCCAAAGCAAAGAAATTTTAAATTGATGGGTTATAAAAATAGAATTTAGCAAAGCGGTAATCGGCGCCGCCAGAACCAAAATTGAAGAAACCACTGTGGCCGGCGCGCGCCTTAGAGCCGAATACCAGGTGACGACATAGCCAAAAAGAATCGCGCCGCTTAAAACCAACCAGCCCCAACTATTGAAGTTGAACTTCAATAGTTGGACAATATCGCCAGTCGCAACTAGATAAACCAAAAGAAAAAACGACCCGAAAAACATCCTGCCCCACCCCACAACCAGCGCAGAAATATTTTCTAAAACCTTTTTGGCAATTATATTTTCAACAGCCCATATTAAAGTGGCGCCAAAAACTAAAATTTCTCCGTAACCAATTTTAAAATCGCCGGGCGAAGAAAAAAGATAAACTCCCGCAAAAAGAACAGCCAGTGCCAACCACTGCAAAACAGAAGTTTTTTCTTTAAGAAACAAAACAGCCAAAAACGCGACCCAAACAAACAATGTTTTATGAATAAAAGCGGCGTTAACCGCCGAGGCAAGCGACAATCCTTTAAAAAACAAAAGAAAAGGAACCGAACCGCCGACAAAACCAATAACAACCAGCTGCAACCACTGTTTTTTGGTTAAATTTTTCAACTCGGTTCTCTTTTTTAACAATAAAATAAGAGAAGTTAAAAACAACGCAGCCACTAAATTTTTGCCGGTTGTAAAAACCGAAGAATTCTGCCAAAAATCGACGGCAAATTTATTAAAAAAAACTGCGAAACCGCTGACAAAAGCCGTGGCCAAAGCCATGTACACACCTTTATTTTTCATAATAATTATTATTTACCATTTTTAATATTTTTTCCGCTTCTTCTTTTTCAACTTTATTCAAAACCATATCGCCGTGAACCAAAACATAATCTCCCACTTTAACATCTTTAACCAGCGACAAATTGGCCCTATGATTATGTTTATCTGACCGAACAGTCGCCCAACCTTCTTTTATATCTACAATTTTAGACGGTATTGCCAAACACATATTCTCAATATAGCATGGGGAAAAGACCCTTGAAAGGAAAATAAAAATGGAAATAGATAATTCTTTATGCAAAGAATGCGGTATTTGTATGGAATTTTGCCAACAAAAAGCCATTGTGAAAAATGATGGGTTAAAAATTATTCAGGAAAAATGCAATTCGTGCCGGCAATGCGAACTTTTGTGCCCAGAAGGAGCAATTTGTTTTAAAAATGAAGAAATAGAAAAAATAAAAAGCAAGATAAAATCCGAAAAACGAGGCGGCTGGATAAATTCCAAGCCACTCCTAAAAACAGGTCAAAAATATTTTCTTTCAGGAAACGACGCCTGCGCGGAAGGCGCCCTGGCCGCCGGCTGCAGATTTTTTGCCGGCTATCCGATTACCCCGGCCTCTGAAATTCTTGAAAGAATGGCCATAAGAATGCCGAAACTAAACGGTTCTTTTATTCAAATGGAAGATGAAATTGCTTCTATGGCCGCCATAATTGGCGCCTCCTGGGCAGGAGTCAAATCAATGACTGCCACTTCCGGCCCCGGCTTCTCATTAATGCAAGAAAACATCAGTTTCGCTGACATGACTGAAACGCCTTGCGTAATAATTAACGTGCAAAGAGGCGGACCAAGTACCGGCATGCCAACCAAACCCTCTACTGGCGATATACGAATGGCGCGCTGGGGCGACCACGGAGGGTTGCAACACATAGCGCTTTGCCCTGCCTCGGTCCAAGAGTGCTATGACCTAACAATCAAGGCCTTCAATCTTTCAGAAAAATACAGAACACCGGTAATTATTTTAACCGACGCGTTTCTGGCGCATTTAACGGAAACGTTGATTATCAAACCGCAAAAAGTTTTTAACAGAATTTATATTCCCAACGAACCGCCATTTGGCCCGACAAAAAATTACTCCGCCCCGAGTATGCCTAATTTTGCTGACGGAGAACATTTAATGATCACCGGTTCCGCGCACGACGAGCGGGGCTGGCGTAATACTGCCGATTCAGAATCTTATGAAAAATTAATCCACCACCTGGAAAATAAAATTATAAAAAAACGGCCCATTGATGTCGAAAAATTTTTTCTGGAAGACGCGAAACAAATAATCGTTGCCTACGGGCTTGTCGGCCGCATTGCCAAAGAAGCAATTAAAAAGGCTAGAAAAAAAGGGGAAAAAATTGGTTTATTAAGATTAAAAATTTTGTGGCCGTTTCCAACCGAGATTATCAAAAAATATGAAAAGCGATGCGCAAAATTTATAGTCCCGGAAATGAACCAAGGTCAATTATTTTTTGTCGTGCGGGAAAAAGTCAGCGCAAAAGTAGTTTCCCTTCCCCAACAAGACGGCGAACTAATAAACCCCGAAAGAATTTATAAATACATTATGAAAGGTATATGGTAATGACAAATATATATTCTCTGAGAAAAAAATATTTAAGAATTGAAAAAACAACATTCTGCGCCGGCTGCGGTTATGGAATTTTCACCAACTGCTTTTTAAAAGCCGCTGAAGAATTGGAAAAAGAAGGAAAATTTGATTTTCATAAAACTATTTTTATCTCCGGCATTGGTTGCGCCGCCTGGATTCCCAATCCTTATTTTCTGGCCGAAACGCTTCACACCACGCACGGCCGCGCCTTGGCTTTCGCCACAGGAGTCAAACTAGCCAAACCTGCCAGTAAAATTGTGGTCATCAGCGGAGATGGCGACCTAGCAACCATCGGCGGCAACCACCTAATCCATACCTTAAGAAGAAACCTGCCGATGAGTATTTTCTGCCTAAACAATTATGTTTACGGAATGACCGGCGGACAACCCGGAGCGACAACGCCGCAAAAAACCATAACACCGGTGACACCGGAAGGCAGTATTGAAAAACCTTTTGATATTATCAAGCTCGCTCTGGGCGCCGAAGCAAAATTTGTTTCCCGATATCCGATCGTTTTTCCAAAAAATTTAATCAAGGGCATAAAGAAAAATTTACTGATAGGCAATGAAAAATCCGCTTTCACTGAAGTCATTAGTATTTGCCCAACGCATTTCGGCAGAAAAAATAATTTAACCTCGCCCGCCAAAATGCTAGAAGCACAAAAAGAACAATACATTTCCAAAAAGAAAGCTTTGGAAACGCAAAACCCTGAACAAAAAAAGGTCTTTGGCGACTTCGAAAGCTTGGATGAATATTTTAATTTAACAAAATAAAATCCCCCGCATTAATCGCGAGGGATTTTTTTATTGTCTATAATTTTATATAGTAAATAAATATGATAATAAAAACCAATTTTCATCTCCATACCGCGGACGACCCGAAAGATAAAATTCCACATACTATTTACGAAGCCGTAGATAAGGCCAAAGAAAAAGGGTATGGCGCTTTGGCTATAACCTGCCACGAAAAAGTCGTCTTCAAAAAAGAATATATAGAATACGCGAAACAAAAAGGCATTTTGCTGATACCCGGCATAGAAGCAAAGATTAAAAAAAAACATGTTGTAATTTTGGGATGCAACGAAGAGGCAGAAAAAATTAAAACTTTTCAGGAACTAAAAAATTACAAAAAAAACAATCCGCAAATTTTTATTCTGGCTCCACACCCGTTTGTTTGGAGCAGAAAAAGTCTGGGCAAAAAACTAATCAAAAACATTGCATTATTTGACGCCATAGAGCTCACCATCTTTTCCAATAAAATATTCGACTTCAACAAAAAAGCAATGGCGGTGTCAACAAAATATAACAAACCACTCATTGCCACTTCTGACACGCACCAATTAAAAGACGCGAATAGGGGCTATGCCTTGATTAATGCAAATGAAAAAACACCAAGGGCGATTTTTGAAGCCATCAAAAAAAGACAATTTGAAAATAAAATGAATTCAATGGGAATCCTGGCAATGATGGAAATTAAAATAAAATTTATTTTAAAAGAGTTGTTTTATTAGTTTACTTCCTCCCATTTAACAAACCGGAACTCGTCGTCAGAAAAAGGCGTCATTGGCGGAGGAGAAGTCATCAATTTCCTATCATAAGAATTTTCCCTGTTTTCATATCCTGAAACAAATGTTCCGCCAGATGTCCATTTGGTGCCGACTCGGCCATTACTGACCACGGAACCAACCATCTCTAACTTATTCCTTTTACACCAAGGACTATACGACGAACAAGAATAATGGTTTCTTCCGAAGTGCCCTTTTTGCGCTATGAAAATTCCTTTCAGCTCCATCTGGTCGGGCGAATAAAGCGGTATCAAAACATTTCTTTCCGCCACCGCCAACAAACCATCAGAGCCATCGGAAGAAGTATACGTTATATTGCCGTCCAAAATTATATCCGGATCCACATTGGGAGTAATAAGGTCAGCGGCAATAATTGAAACCTTTCCGTTCACTTCCCCCTCCAACCAAAGATCATCTTCCACAAAAATTAAACTACAACTTCCAGGAATAACAGAATTCTGCAAAAAAGTTTCGCTCTGAATCACATGATAATCCCAATGGTAACCCTCTTCCAAGCTATAACCATAAACAGCGTTAACCGAATTAACGGCATACGCGTCAAAAGTGCCGTTATTTTTGAAAACTACGCGATATCCTTTGCCTTGCGGAGCAAAATAAACGCCGGCGGCTTGAGCCAAATTTTTCATCTGAACTAGATCCAAAGACAAGCCGGCAAAATCAATTGATTGAACCGGAAATTCCCACAAACCTCGCTCTCCTCCTTCGCCGTCGCCAAACACTCCCGGCTTTACCTCGTAAGGGCTAGAACAACCGAAAGACGAAGTGCACTGCCATGTCGTTTTGGCGCTGGTCACCAAGGAATCATTTTCACCGTCCATTCTTATTCCGCCATTGGAATGATATTTTCCTTTTATTTCTCTGTCCGCGCCCGCCCAAACATTATCATTAAGTATATAAGCGTATTCCGCCACAGAAGGTCTGGCATATTTTACCTTAACCACTCTTTTTAAAGACGGTTCTTTATGGGTCCAGCCAGTAGATGTTATATCAATAGCCGAATAAAAACCGCAGGATTGCACTCCGCTAATCTCCAAACTGAATTTACCAATAGCGCCGCCTTCTGGATCATAATATTCATGCTCATAAGGACCCGGCTCCCCCGTGCCGTCGGTTAAATCATCCGGATAATGGGATAAAAACCATTTATAATAATTCGCGCCCGCCTCCGCAATTTCCAAAGCTTTCTCTCTTTCCGCTTTTTCCGCTTGAAATTTGTGCTGCGTAAAAATAAATCCGAAAGTTCCGCTGAACAAAATAATAAAAATGCCGCTGAACACCAGAACCATAAGAACAATACTACCCCTGTTATTAAAATGATGAAATTTGCTCATTCCTCTTTAAGGTTTCTAATCTGGGCGCTGGATGTCAAAGTAAATTCCCCCGGCGCCCTATTTGGTTCAACATTCACTACCAAATTAACTTTTACCAATCTGATGTCCGTAATCCAACTCAAATCAGCGACTTCCGTACTTGAAGCGTTATAATAAGTAAAAACCAACTGAACTCCATTGCGAACATTGTCTGAAATAACCGAAATTATTTCTTCTCCGTCTTGATAAACGGGAGGGTCGCCGACGGCTTGAATCTCGCTCTTTTTAAAATCAGTTCCTTCCAAAAAATACCGCACTTTTTCAACATTCTCATCTTTATCAATATCGCTGTAAAAAATAAAACTTTGTTCTTGGGCAGCCACCACCGGATAAGCGCCGGAATCGGAATAAGTAATTTCCCTTATCTCGCGCGTCATGGTTTCAATCCCCCTCCTGGCGCTATTCACGGCATAAGCCTGCTGAATAATATAAAAATTTCCTCTGTAAAAATAGATGATGAAACCGGAGACAGCCCCCATGGCCAAAGTGAAAACCGCTATATAAACCAATGTTTCTACTATTGTTAAGCCTTTGTTCATAAAAATATAAAATTAAAGCGGCGAAAGATTTATTTCCATATTTGATTGTCCGCTAATACTAATGTTGGACAAACTAAAATTCTGATAACCGGTTTTTGTCACTTCAAGTGTATAACTAGCCGAGGCTGAAAGCGGCGAAAAAAACGATTGGCCGCAAGTAGCCGACGAGTCCACTGTTTTATCATAACCGGTTTTATACAACCGCGCTGAAGCGCCGGGAATAAAATTACCGCTTCCGTCTTTCACTGACACCAAAAATGTATTAGTTACATGCGGAAACAAAATTATATCTGTTGTATTATTCGTATCAGGCAGAATATTAAATGGTTGAAACGGACATATTTCCGAAATATCATAACCGGTGGATGGCCCATCTATTGTCAACAAATAATTATCCCACTCAAGATTAAATATCTCTTTTGCCCCGTCGCCGCCACTCAATAAATCATGGGAATATTTATAAATAGGTTCATTGTCTATATCTTTGCCAATAATCTTTTCTCCCCTCATGTGAAAAGGAATTAACGGAAGCGTGGTGGTAGCTTCAAAAGTTTTAACAGTTTTTGTAGAAACTAAATCTATAGAAAAACTGGCTTCAGTAGTTTCTCCTTCCAAAATAGTCAAGTGTCCCGGCTGAGGATTGGGATTTTCAGGTGTAACATCATAAGTTTGAGCTGAACTATGTCCAGTTTTAGTTACAGTAATCTTGTAAGAAGCGGCTGTTGGCGCGCCAGGAAAGACTACTTTACCTTGTGAATTGGTAAAAACATCAACGGAAACAGACGGAACAAGTTCGCTATTTTCAATATGAACATCGGCTGAAACAACAGGAGAAATAGCGGCATCAAAAACATTTATCTTCAAAGTTCCGTCGCCGGCATTTGTTTCCATGCCTTTTGGCATGACATCGGAAACAAAAACTAGCGGATTTGTAAAATTTTTTCCCTCCCAGCCAACTTCCACTTTTACTCTTTTATAATCCGCAGTTATGCCATTCTCATCTTCGGCTCCTTCGCCGTCAGCCGGGTCGTCAACATATTGTATCAAAGTGCGAATCGTATAATTTATGCCGTTCAAAACAGAAGAAATATTTTGCGGCACATTGCCGGAGGGAATGCCGCCGACTGTGCCAACCTCGGCGTAAGGCAGATTTCTTATTTTTTCCATTTGCTCATTGGCCAGCGCCACGGCCCCAACCTTGGCGCTTGAAACACCGACAATTTTTATCCCCGCATTCAAAAAACCCACAAAGCTGACAAAAACAACCAGCATCAAAGCAATGCCAACCAATGCCTCCACCAAAGAAATTCCCTTGTTTAAGTTTTGCATTTTGCGCTTTGCATTAATTAAATAGCGTCAAGCATTGAATACATCGGCTTCACCATTGAAATCGCGAAAAAACCCACGGCGGCGCCGATAACAACCATTAATACCGGTTCTATCACGGTTGCCATATCTTTTGTCGCCTCGTTCACTTCTTCCTCATAAAAAACTGCCAGCTGCAAAAGCATTTCTGAAAGCTTTCCTGTTTCTTCTCCAACGGCCACCATTTCCCCGAAAAGCAAAGGAAAAACTCCCTTTGACTTTCTAATTGAAACGGAAATTGCCTCGCCTTTTTGTATATCTTTTTTAGATTCCATCAAAACATTTTTATAATGCACGTTTTGAACAACCTCCGAGGTTATGGTCATCGCCTCCAAAATCTCAACACCGGAATCAATAAGAGAAGATAATGTCCGCGCCGTTCTGGCCGAATTAATTTTCTGTATCAATGGAGAAATTATAGGAAGACGCAGCCAAGCGCCGTCTAAAAATTTTCTGACGGCTGCCAAGCGCAAAAGATAAATAAAAGAAATTACCAAAACAACAAAAACAGAAAGAATCAAAAGAGAACTGGAAATCAAAGACCGGCTAAGCCAGATTATGATTCTTGTACTCAAAGGCAATTGAATGCCCAATTCCCCAAAGGTGGAAACCAGGCTGGGAACAACATAAATCAGCATTAAAATAGCGATGCCAACCATGGTAATTAACACAATGAGCGGGTAAACCATGGCGCCTCTTATTTTTCTTTTTATGCGCATCTCCTTTTCCATCTGGTCGGCCAGCAAATTCAGAGACTCGTGAAGCTTACCGCTCTTTTCGCCCGCCTTGACCATGGAAACATACAGAGCGGAAAAAATTTTTTTATGATCGGACAAACTGTCGCTTAAACTCCGCCCTTTCGTAATATCATTGGAAATTTTTAAAATAATTTTTTTGAATTTTACATTCTTTGACTGTTCTATCAAAATACCCAGCGCCCTGGTTAAAGAAATGCCGGCGCCCACCATGACTGCCAGATTATGAGTAAAAATCATTTTCTCGGCAAAAGGCACTCCATCAAAACTAAAAGAAAAAATATTCCATTTTCTTTTTTTGCCCTCTTCCTGAAAATCAATGAGGATGTAATTTTCCTGCCTCAAAGCGCGCGCCAAAGCGAATTTGTCCTCCGCTTCGCGCGTGCCATTAATTTCCTTTCCTTCCAAATTTTTCGCCTTAAATTTAAAACTCGGCATCTTATTTAAATAATATCACAAAAACAATTTGCTAAAAATGAAAAAACTCGGAGAATTCTCGTTCTCCGAGTTTTTAGAATAAAAATATTTATCTTATTTAATCATTTTACTCGCAATAACCCCATAAACCATAGAAGAAATTGCAACAACAAAAAGTTTTTTTAGAAGAACAGAATTCCAGCCCACCTCAAATAGAAAACCCAGAAACTTTATACTTAAATAGAAACAGGCTGGGAAAATAACAATTAACACCATCCTGCCAAAAACATTATTTGTATTTGATAACATTATTTCTCTCCTTTTTTCGATTTTCAATGCCAAATTCTAAAAACAAGATAGCATATTTATACTACCCTGTCAAATTACAAAGGGTTATTCAAAAAAGGGTTATTCAAAAAAGGTACAAAATGGTCCGGTCGGCCTTTTTTGTACCTTGTGAAAAAAACACTATATAACTAGTGACGACCGCTTTAAACTATATAGTAAATAATCTGTGGGAGGTCCGACCTCCCACAGATACTAAAAAAGAAATTACTCCCGCGTCACTCTGAAAACTTCTTCCAGCGAGATCAGTCCTTGCGCCGCTTTCAAAATTCCGTCTTCAAACATCGTCTGCATGCCTTCCTTTTTCGCCCGTGCTTCCACTTCATCGGCGGTAGAATTTTTCATCATGAGTTCCTTGATAGTCTCGGTGACAACTAAAGCCTCGTGAATGCCAATCCTGCCCTTGTAACCATCAGGAGAATCCGGCGTCGACTTTGGTTTGTAAAAAACTATGCTGTCCCAATCTTGATCTGGCTTTATCGTTTTTGTTTTTTTCAAAATTTCCAAAACTCTTTTCAAATCCACCTCCTCCCCCAAATCTTCCAAATTTTGCTTAGTTAATTTATACGGCTCTTTTCCTTCGCACAAGCGCCTGACCAAACGCTGAGCAATAACAAGGTTCAAGGTTGAAACCAAAAGAAACGGCTCTATGCCCATATCCAGCAAGCGAGGAAAAGCGCCGGAGGCGGAATTAGTATGCAAAGTTGACAGCACCAAATGGCCGGTTAGGGCGGCATTAACCGCCAAAGAGGCCGTCTCGGAATCCCTGATTTCGCCGACCATAATAATATCCGGGTCCTGACGAACCAAAGACCTCAAACCGCTGGAAAAAGAAAATCCGATTTCCGGCTTAACCTGTGTCTGGTTTATCCGCGGAATCTGGTATTCAATCGGATCTTCAATGGTGGAAATATTTACGCCCGGAGTATTCAAAATATCCAAAACGGTATAAAGAGTGGTGGTTTTCCCGCAGCCGGTCGGGCCGGTCGCCAAAATCATGCCATGCGGCCGGATTATGGCTTTATGCACCGCTTCCAGCTGCTCGCCGTGAAAACCCAAAGTTTCCAAAGAAAAACCTTTGGCATTCTCATGTAAAATTCTTAAAACAGTTTTTTCTCCTCCGTAAACAGGCAATATGGAAACGCGAAAAGAAATTTTTTCTTCCGGTGTTTCTATTTTAAAGCGCCCGTCCTGCGGCAGTCTTTTTTCGTCCAGCTTCAAACTGGAAAGGACTTTTATCCTGGCAGTAACAGCATCGGCAACTTCTTTCGGCAAATCCATGGCATCATGCAGAATACCGTCAATCCTATACCTGACCAAAACTTCTTTTTCCATCGGCTCAATGTGTATATCACTGGCCCTTTGAATAATCGCGTGTTTCAATAAGGTGTCAACAATTTTTATCACGGGCAATTCACCGGCCATTTTTTCCAAATCCACCTTGCTTCCGCTACCGGCAACTTCTTCAATAATAGGTTTTATAAATTCGCCGCTTTCTTTTTTAATAATGTCGCCAAACTCCGCCTTCAAACTTTTGTGGTACTGCTGAAGCGCGTTTTTTATGGATTTATCCGTGGTCAGTCTTGGCAAAATTTTCAAATCGGATTTTTTCTTGATAAAATCTATTGCTTTCAAATCCTGCGGGTCAAGCATGGCCACTTCAAGCTCGCTGTCTTTTTTATTAAAAGCGATTATGTTGTACGACCTGGCTATCGGCTCCGGAATAAAAGACAAAATTTTGAAATCAATTTTTTCCTTTTCCAAATCAACAAAAGGAATGCCCAAAATATACGCTTGCAAGCGGCGCAAATCATTGCTGGTAATTTTTCCTTTTTTTACTAAAAGTTCTCCAAGGTCTTTTTTTTCTTTTTCCGCTTCCTGGCCGATTTTTTCCAAATCAGATTCAGAAACAAGCCCGGCGTCCAGCAAAAAAACTTTTAATTGTCGCGGTTCAACTTTCATTTCCAAGAATTTCTTTTATTTTGCTTATTACTTCGTCTAAACTGTAATTCGCCTTGACCAAATAAGCCCGGATGCCGTATTTCATGGCGCGCCCTATATCAAATTTTTCTTCCAAGTTAGTCAAAACAATAACCGGAATATTTTTCATTTCTTCTTTTGAACGCATATAGGCCAGCACATCAAAACCATCTTTTTTTGGCAGAATCAAGTCCAGCAAAATCAAATCAAGCTTTCTTTCTTCCAAAATTTTAATGCCCGCTTCCCCATCGTAAGCGCTCAAAACTTCATAACCGGCCTCTTGCAGCGCCGAAACGGCCAGTTTTTGCAAATGTTCTTCGTCTTCAATAAAAAGTATGCGTTTCTTCATATTGTTTATTTTATTTATTGTTTAATGGCAAACCTGCCTGTCCGGCAGGCAGGGTAAACCAGAAAGTAGACCCCTTGCCTTCTATGCTGGAAAAATCTATTTGCCCGCCCAAAGAGTCAATAATAGACTTTGCCACATAAAGGCCGACGCCCAATCCATCACTTTTGTACTTTCTAGACTCGCTTCCGCGATAAAACTTTTTAAAAATTTTATCCAAATCCTGTTTAGAAATACCTATCCCCTCATCACTGACCGAAAAGCGAATTTTGTCCGGCAAATTTTCAAGAAAAATACTTATTTTCCCTCCGCTACGGCTATACTTAATAGAATTCTCCAAAAAATGAAAAATAACGACGCCGAGCCGCATCTTGTCAGCCTTAATTTCTATATCTTCAGCCGGCGGAGTAAAAATTATCTCCAAGCCCATCAATTTAGCTTGATTTTCGCTCTTCTTAATAATCTCTTTAACCAAACCGACTAGTGAAAAAACTGACGTATCAAAAATAAAAACCGTATCCTCCAAGCGGCTGACTTCGAGCATGTCATTGATAGACCGGATCATTCTTTCGTTCTGTTCATCAATAGCCGAAAGGGCTTTTTGGCCGGCTTCACCACTAAGGCCAATTCCTTTACGCAGCAACAAATCCAGCTGCCACTTGATTGACGACAACGGAGTTCTTAATTGATGCGACATGATACTGATAAATTCCGATTTTTCTTTTGATACTGACGCCACTCGCTCAAAAGAACCAATAATCACGTAACTAAGAATAAAAAGAACCGATGTCACGCCAATAACAATCAGTGCCACTATCATCGGGTCAACATAAACTCTACTGACAAAATAAGTCGCCAGGATGGAAAAAATTATAAACAAACCCATTATAAGAAAAAGAAACGGCGGGCATTCCCATAAGCCGACCCTGTATTCTTCACAGTACTTCTTAAAATTAAAAGTTTCAAAAATTTTTGTAAAAAATTCTTTCATATTATTATCTTTATTATACCAAATTATACCAAATTCCCCCAAAATGATAAAAGGCGTCAAGTTTATTTTTCAAAACTCAACGCCTCTTAAATTACCTCCCGAAAAGTCTATTCAATACCAACCCCGGCAATCCGGTACCCGAAATATTAATTTTTGGCCCGGAAAAATGTCCCCGGGGAATATTGCCGGTGTTTATCCGCAAAATCCAACCCCAGTGCCGGCCGGTGTACTGGCCGTCATAATCGTCAGTCCGCCGGTCAATATAAACCGACGAAGTTTGAACCGGCAACTCCACCAACTGCCTTTTTAAAAAAAGATTAGCAGTGTAGTAAAACGGCCGGATCTTAACTGTGTACGAGCCAAATTCCAGCGCGGAATAGGCATACAACCGCGGCCGGCGTTGGCCATTATAGGTCGGCGCGAGCGGACTGGCTCCGGCCTCGTTCCATTGAGGAGCCACCAAGCAGCCGGCTTGGTCGCGAAACTCAATGCTTGCGGCCGGCTCGCCTTCCAAAATAATCAGGCCCTCTCGCGGGTTGCCGTCCAGCGAACTTAAAACCGGCGACATCTCCTTCTGGTTCAGCGGCCCGGTGGCGCAGCCACTCATTACAAGCGCAAAAAGCAGGGCCAAAAAAAGAAAACAAAACCAAATAAAATCTTTAATTAAACTTTCCGAAATTTTTTTTATCATCTCAAACCTCCTCGCCCGTCCCACCGTAGGTGGGATTAGGGCCATCAAAATTATTAATATTGTCAAAAAAACTCTAGTTATTTTCTAACTATAATTATACACAAAAATAGTAACTTGTCAATCCCCCGCACGCCAATGATTGAAGTTGAACTTCGAACATTGATTATCCACATGGGGGCGGAAAAAGGGCGGTGGAAAAGCGAAAAAAGTGTTATAATTTAAATGTGAAAAACAGAATATATTTGATTGTTCTGGCAATCCTGCTTTTGCTGGCATTTTTTGTTGTAGCCGGCTGGTTTTGGCTTGCTAAAAACAAAGAACCGAAAACAATTTATGAAAAAATCGCCAACCAAGTCATCTCCCCTGATGTGATTGAAAGCGCGACCTTGGACAACGACGACGACGGATTAAGAAACTGGGAAGAAGCGCTCTGGAAAACCGACCCCAACAACAAAGACACCGACAAAGACGGATACTCGGACAAAGAAGAAACAATACTGGGATACAGCCCAACAGACCCAACCTCCAATCCGAAAACCGGTAAAAAAGACGAAAATAATTTTTTAGCCGACAATCAAAAATCACAGCAACCGGTCAACTTAACACAAAGCTTCGCCCAAATCATCAGTTCACAAATCCAAGACCCGACACAACTGGAACAAGTTGACCTTTCAAACCCATTAAGCATGGTTGATAAAAATACCGGGCAAGCGCTTTTAAATTTTATTGCCGGCCTCAATCCGCAAATCGCTTTGTCTGAAATAAAAACCGGTAGTGATAATTCTTTCACGGCCGTGCAGAAATACGTCAGCGAAATAGAAAAAGCCATGCCGAAAAGCCCTTACCAAGGTAAGAGCGAAGAAGAAATTCTGTCAGAGGCAATTGAAACAGAAAATTTTAAAAAAGTTGATGAATTTATAAACTATTTTGAAATCGCCATTGCCAATATGAAAAAAATTGCCGTACCATCTGATTTTCTGCAAATCCACAAAAGAGAAACAGAATTGCTTATGGCGACCAAAAAAGTTTATGAAAGCGTCAAAGAAGTAAACAGCGATCCCTTAAAAACGGTCTTGGCTCTTCAGGAAAACCAAAAAATAAGAGAAGAAATGGCAGGATTAATACAAAATTTTTTAAAAATAGCCCAGACATATGCGGAATAAAATTTTGTTTATATTTTTAATTTTTACAATCTGCGCGTCCTGCGTCGGAGGTTTATTTTATCCTCAAAAAAGCCGCGCTGCCTGGCCAACAATCAGGACAGACCTAAGTGTTGATATCGGCCAATGGTTATCAGACGCAGCGACCCAAGTAAAACAAGCCGCAATAGCCGGACAACAATATGTCGTCGAGGCATTTGAATGGGCCTTTATAAAACAAAACAGTCTTATGAAAGCAGTTATGGCCAAATTCAGAAAAGTGCTTTTAGATACTATGGTCAATCAAATCGTAGAATGGATACAGGGCGGGGGCAAGCCAAAATTTGTCACCGACTGGAAAGGTTTTTTAAGAGATACGGCTGAAATAGCAGGCGGTCAAGCAGTTCAACAATTAGTCGGAGACCAGGTTATGTCCGCGCTTTGTCAGCCCGGCTGGGCAATAAGAATAAATCTAGGCCTAAGAAATCCCCAAACATTCACCA
This sequence comes from Patescibacteria group bacterium, assembly GCA_018819015.1. Classification (GTDB taxonomy): domain Bacteria; phylum Patescibacteriota; class Minisyncoccia; order JAHISW01; family Tagabacteraceae; genus JAHJQY01. Next base: position 62,212 of record JAHJQY010000016.1, on the reverse strand, counting down.
ACACGGCAATGTGCACCCTTTCTGAAGTAGGAGCGAATTTTGACGACTTTATGGGAAATTTCCAAAATGGCGGCTGGAAAGCCTGGATTGCAACCAGCGAAGAACAAAACAACCCGTACGGACTTTTTATCAAAACTTCAAATCAACAAATTGCCGCGGCAGTAAAAGCCAAAGAGGCGGCTAAAAGTGAAGCGGAATCCGGTGTTGGATTTTTAAATGATAAAGTTTGCAAACAAATGACTTGCCGTATTGAAGGAACTAACAATACATCTCTTCAAACAGGTTCATACAAAGAGAACGAGGTACCACCTGAATGCACTTGCGAAAAATGGCAAACAAGAACACCTGGCAAAATAATTGCCGATGCCACATCAAAATCAGTCCAAACAAACCTTGATTGGCTGATAAGCAACGAAGAATGGGAATCTTATGTTGTCGCCATTACAGACGCGCTGATAAACCGACTGGTCCAAGAAGGTGTCATGGCCATAACCGCGTCTGATACAAGTTCCGCAGGGGCGACTTCGGCAGTATCCGCTTCCGGCCTTATGGATGATTCAGCTCCGGTCACAACCGCCTCTCCATCCGATGGCTGGCATATCAAAATCACAGCCAATGAAGATGCTATTATTTACTACACGCTTGATGGAACAGAGCCCGGACTATCCTCTATCCCATACACCGGACCAATAGAGATAATTTCGTCTGCCACCTTAAAATGGTTCGGCATAGACCAGAGCGGAAACAAAGAAAAATGGCATACCATAAATCTTTTCCCGCCTTTTCTATCTACTGAAAAAACTCCGTCCACGGCCGCCGTGGCTGTCGGACCCAGCAGTATCAGTCTACTTTCAAATATTCCGGCGACTATCTATTACACAACCGACGGCTCCGCTCCGAACACATCTTCTGAACGCTTTATGAAAAAAATTGAGGCTAGTTTATTTTTGCCAATCAAGTGGTTTGGAGTAAGCACGGAAGGAACTCCGGAAGGAATTGTCCACGAAATCGGAGTCATACCTCCTTTTCCCAATTATGACTTTCCTGAAATTTTAGACCTAATAACGCCGGAGGCAAAAATAACCGCCCCAAGTTCGGCCATGCAAGACCAATTTTTTACTCTTGACCCTTCTCTTTCCAAAGACAACGACAAAACACCCAAAATCGCCATGTACGAATGGGATTTTGACAACGACGGCCTTTACGATTGGTATATAGCCGACTGGAACCGAGACGGAACTTTTGACGAAAGCCAAAGCAGAGACACAACGGAAACGCCGATAGGCAATGGTTTTGAAGGAATCAGCGCCGCGCCAAATGCCAAACCGGGAATAATACAAGTGCAATATTCAACCAGCGGAACAAAAATAATCAACTTGCGGGTGACGGACGACGAAGGACTTTATAATTCAATACCCATTACGGTCAATGTCCAATAAAAGAAAAATTTTAATAATAATTATAGCGCTGGTGATAGTCCTGGGGCCAATTGGAATAAAAACGAGTTATGGAGAAGATAATTATAGCGCGGAAAACCCGGCCGATGTTATGTCCAACCCGGGCGGAATGGTAAAATCACTTCTAAGTAATCTGGGAAACGTAATGATGGAAGTCTGCTCTAAAGTTTTGTATGTGGCGGCTGGTCTTTTTGACGCATCTATAACATACTCCATAAACAACGCCAAATTAACCCAGACCGGCGGTCTAGTGGCTACCGGCTGGACAATAACCAGAGATTTGGCCAACCTATTTTTCATATTCATCCTAATCTATATCGGCATTGCCACCATTCTGCAAATCAGCGGTTATGGAATGAAAGAACTTTTAAGAACAGTTGTCATTGTAGCGCTCTTGGTAAATTTCAGTATGCTAATAACAACAACGGTAATTAACGCAACAAACATCCTTGCCAATGAATTTTACCAAAGTATGACTGTCAACGGAAAAAGTAACATTTCAGAAATTTTCGCAGAAGGGTTAAAAATACAAACCATTTTTGAGCCAAAAGGTGACAGTTTTGTTGTTGCGGGCCAGCCAACGGCCACCTACCAGCAGATAATTATAATTTCCGTTTTCGGCTGCGCCATGATACTAATAACTTCTTTTGTGCTTTTTGCCGGCGGGTTGCTATTTCTCGTCCGGTCCATAGCTCTGCAATTTTTAATACTGCTAGCTCCTTTGGCTTTTATCGCTATGGTTCTGCCAAAAACAAAATCTTACGCCAGCCAATGGTGGGACACTCTTTTCAGCCAAGCGCTTTTCGCGCCGGCTTTTCTTTTCCTTTTTTATCTGGTGGCCAAAATTATCAGTGAAGGGTCTTATCAAACTCTTTTAGGAACAACCGATGCCAGCTACGCCACCGCCATATTACAGCCGGACTCTAATACCGCCGCGCTGGCCATCCAATTTGTTACGCTTATAATACTCATGCTCGGCTGTTTAACGGTGGCGAAAAAAATGGGCGGGGCGGGAGCGACCAGCGCCATATCTTTTGCCACGGGAGCCAAAAATAAAATGCTGGGTTATGCCGGGGCCATTCCACGATTCGCCGCCAGACGAACTATTGCCAGAGCCGGAGAAGGTATTGCCGGCTCCCCAAAAATGGAAAGGTTTGTCGCGGCTAGCCCTCTCTTGGGCGGATGGACAATGGACAAGGCGAAACAATTGGCCGGAGTTGGCGGCAGAAAAGAACAAATAGAAACCTATGTTCAAAGAGGAATGAATCTACCGGCGGCGGAAAGAGCCACCTATTTGACCAGTTTGGGCAAGGGAGCGCTAGCCGACAAACAAGCGCAAAAAGAAATGTTTAAGAAAATGTCTGCCAGAGAACGAGTTGAACTGCTGGAGAAAAATCCTGCCTTCCGATCAACTTATGACAATTTAGTGAACACTCTTTCAGTAGAAGAAAAAGAGAAAACCGGCAAAGAATATAGAGGATATGAAGTAAAAGATTACATAAACAGAATGGAAAAACTGACTCCGGAAGAAAAAACCAGTCTCTATCAAAAGATAAGCCCGAAAGAGCTTAATGAGATTGCGGAAAAAGGCGGAAAAAATGCCGATAAAATATTTGACGATTTTAATCAACTGACTGAAAACCTTAAGGCGGCCAACAACAAAGCGGCTATGGCTTGGACGATTGGCCCGGCCGCTCAAAATATAAAAAAAACTCGGGGAGGAGAAGAAGGAACAAGAGAACATGCCGAAAAAGAATGGGAAAAAATAACAAAACGAAAATAAAAATTCATGGCAAATTTAACATCAGAAAAATTAAACGAACTTTATCAAAAACTTCCGCCGGATGTGAAAGAAGCGTATTTCGGCGTGAACACGGCTGAAATTCTGCAAAGTATCGCCAAAGAAAATAATCTGACCACGGAAAAATTGGGCATCATGGCGGACGAGACCGGACTGCTAATGTTGGGCATCACTCATCCAGCCGAATTCATCTCCAATTTGGCCAACCGAATGGACCTCCAAAAAGAATTGGCCAGAAAAGTGGCCCATGAAATAAACGAAAAAATATTTTCCAAAATTAGGGAATCATTGAGAAAAATTCATAGTGGAGAAACCGAGAAAGAAGAAAAAGAAAAAGAGCAACCGGAACAGCAAATGCCGCCAGTCATAAATCCCCTGAAAACTTTTTCCAACAACGAACCAATCGCGGAAAAAAATAAAAAAGACATTTTTGAGCAAAGAAGCAAAACTTTCCGCGCCAAACCGGAAATTACAAGCTATACTAAAGACATTGATCCTTATCGAGAACCGCTAAGTTAGCCAATATGAAATTTCAAGTACCACAATTTATTGAAGTTGAAGACAAAATTTTCGGGCCGCTGACCTTAAGCCAGTTTCTTTATTTGGCTGGCGGAGGCGCCGCCATCTTCCTGCTTTACATCTCCCTCCCCTTCTTTCTTTTTATTATACTAGGAATGCTGGTAGGGGCGCTGGCGGTGGCGCTGGCTTTTTACAAAATTCACAACAAACCACTCATCAATGTCGCAGAAAATGGATTTAATTATTTGATGAAAAATAAAATTTATACCTGGAAAAAAAGAGAACCCGAACCGCAAAAAATACAGCGCATTTTGTCAGAAAAAGAAACCCCGCCAACACCATTACCCGCCCTGACCAAAAACAAGCTTAGAGACCTGGCATGGAGCTTAGACATTAAACAGGAAATAGAAAAAAATTAAATATAAATATGGCAAATATAAAAAGCGCACCATCACAAGAATTTGTTTCCATAAAAGAAATCAGAGACGGCGTGATTATACTTAAAGACGGCTCAATGCGTATGATTTTAATGGCGTCTTCCTTAAACTTCGCCCTGAAATCGGCAGACGAACAGGAGGCAACCATATCGCAATACCAAAACTTTTTAAACTCTCTGGATTTTCATGTGCAATTTTACATCCAATCAAGAGGACTAAACATAGAAACATACCTTGAGGCGCTGAGAAAAAAAGAACGGGAGCAAACCGACGAACTGCTGAAAATCCAAACCAAAGAATATATAGATTTTATCAGAGACTTCGTAGCCTCAACTAAAATAGTAAACAAAACATTTTATATTGTGATCCCTTACTCCTCAACCATCTTTGAGAAAAAAAATAATCCTTTCTCCGCTTTTTTGGATAAAATATTAAGCAGCGGCAAAAAAACGCCGGCCATAAGCCAAAATGATTTTGAAAAAGAAAAAAACCAGCTATTGCAGCGCGCTGACACGGTAACGCAGGGACTGGCGCGCGCGGGAATAAGAACCGTGCCTCTTAATACAGAAGAATTAATTGAACTTTTCTACGGCCTCTACAACCCGGAGGAAGAAGAAAGAACATCAATACCAAAACAAGAATATGCAACTATTTAACAAAAACAAAGAAGAAGAAAAAATTCTGCCGGTTCATCCGGGAGAAATTTACAGCTCCGGGGTTTTGGAACTTAAAGACATCATAGCTCCTTCGGCGCTTCAGGTTGCTCCCAATTATATAAGAATCGGCAACAAAATAGCGAAAACTATTTTCATTTTTTCCTATCCGCGCTTTTTGTCGGCCAATTGGTTTTCCCCGATTATAAACATGGATAAAGTTTTTGATATTTCAATCTTCATCCATCCGGTTGACACTTCCAGTGTTTTGAAACAACTGCAGAAAAAAGTCGCCGAAGTCCAATCGCAAATTCACATACGGGAAGAAAAAGGGCTCATCAGAGACCCGATGCTGGATACCGCTTATCAAGACTTGGAAGACTTGCGAGATAAATTACAGCAAGCGCAGGAGCGGCTTTTCAATCTGGGTTTATATATCACGGTTTATGCGGACAATTTTGAAGAATTAAATTCACTGGAAAAAGAAATTCGATCGGCGCTTGAAGCAAAACTGATTTATGCCAAACCGGCGCTCTTTCAGCAAACAGAGGGCATTGAAACATCTTTTCCTTTGGGAACAGACAAATTGGAAGTGCACTGCAAAATGAATTCTTCTCCCCTTTCAAGTTTATTCCCTTTTGTTTCTTTTGACCTGACCTCCAACAAGGGCATTCTTTACGGCATCAACAGGCACAACAACAGCTTGGTTTTGTTTGACCGCTTTTCTCTTGAAAATTACAACTCCGTAACATTTGCCAAGGCCGGCGCCGGAAAATCTTACGCCACAAAACTTGAAATACTGAGATCGCTGATGTTCGGAACCAGTGTTATTATTATTGACCCGGAAATGGAATATAAATATTTGACCCAAGCGGTCGGCGGAGATTATTTTAATATCTCATTGAGTTCGGAACACCACATCAACCCTTTTGACTTGCCTCTGCCAAGAGAAGACGAAGCGCCATCGGATATTTTAAGATCGCATATTATAAGTCTGGTAGGCCTTTTCAGAATAATGCTTGGCGGACTGACACCGGAAGAAGACTCGGTGCTGGACAGAGCCATAACGGAAACCTACGCCGCCAGAGATATTACGCCGGATTCCGATTTCTCAAACAAAGTGCCGCCGGTGCTTTCCGACCTGGAATTGGTTTTAGCCAGCCTGGAAGGAGGCGAGACTATGGCTACAAAACTTAAAAAATACACTCAAGGCACTTGGGCCGGATTCATAAACCAGCCGACAAATGTGGCCATAGACCAAAAACTCATAACCTTTTCCGTGCGCGATATGGAGGACGAATTAAGGCCGGTGGCCATGTACCTTATCATCCAATTTGTTTGGAATGCCGTAAGACGGGAGCTCAAAAAACGGCTGCTGGTAATTGATGAAGCATGGTGGATGATGAAATCGCCCGACGGCGCGTCGTTCTTAACGCACATAGCCAAAAGGTGCAGAAAATATTATCTAGGGCTGGCTACAATTACCCAGGATGTCGGAGATTTTTTGTCATCGCCCTACGGAAGCCCCATCATAACAAACTCAGCGATACAAATACTCCTAAAACAATCCCCAGCCGCCATTGATGTTCTGCAAAATATATTCAAACTGACAGACGAGGAAAAATTCTTGCTGCTGGAATCCGATGTGGGAGAAGGAATGTTTTTTGCCGGCTTAAAACATGTGGCCATAAAAATAATCGCCTCTTATACCGAAGACCAAATTATCACCTCTGACCCGGCCCAACTAATAGCCATTAAAAGGGCTAAACAAAAATTAGATTCCGATGGACCAAGCGACAACAATTGAAAACGAACGGCTGATGCAATTACAAGAAGACAGAAAAAAAGAAGAAGGCGAAGAAAATCCCATTGAAAAAACCGTGGCAGCAATGTCTGTCGGAAAAAAATTATCTGAACATTGGCTGATTTTATCAGGAGCGCTGTTATTTGACCTACTGGCCATGATTCCATTTAGCGCGCCTTTATTTAACTTTATTTGGGGCGGAGTGCTTTATCTTAATTTTGGTGGAAAAAATATAGAAAAAACAGTATTAACGATAGGAATTGGAAGTATAATTGATTTCTTTGTGGGAGTTCTGCCTGTCTGTTTTGGCGCCACACTGGTAAGAATCTTTACCAAAGAAATGTTATAATTTAAAAAATGAGAAAAGAAATTTTAAAATTTTTATTTGGTTGCGTAATTCTTGTTTTATTGGCCTTTTTCCAAAATGCCCGGGCATTCGGGGAAAATGTTTCCATAAGTATTGTTCCTCAAAATCCAACGCCGGGTTCGCCTATCAAAGCGCAAATATACAGCTCCGGCTTTGACGCCAGCCGAAGCAATATCATCTGGCGCATCGGAGACAAAACCACCGAAAAAGGCATCGGTAAAACCTCTATAGAAACCGTGGCGCCCGATGCCGGAAAAAGCAAAACAATTTCCGTTTCTGTTACGACCGAAAATGATATTCAATTAACAAAAACTTTAATACTGCAAGGAAACGATGTAGATCTTTTGTGCGAAGCCATGACTTGCGCTCCTTATTGGTATAATGGCCTGCCGCTCCCCGTTATAGACTCGCGGGTAAAAGCAGTCGCCATCCCCCACCTGTTTTCCGGCGGAAAAAGAATCCTGCCGTCAAATTTATTTTATGAATGGTCTTTAAATTATGAAGGAATATTGAATTCTTCGGGCTATAAAAAGAATTCTTTTTCGTTCAAAATAGAAAATTATAATAATTACGCCGTAACTGTTAAGGTTTCTAACGCGGACAAAAGCGCTGTTTTTGAAAAAACCATAATACTGCCGGCCAACCAAGCAAAGCCGGAAATAATTTTCTACGAAGACAACCCCAGCTTGGGAACCTTGTTCAACAAAGCCATTAAGGGCGAATTCCAAATGCTAGTTAAAACAATTAACATTATAGCCGAGCCATTCTTTTTCTCCAACCCGGAAAAACTTGATTACAATTGGAAAATGAATGGCCAAAACATAGCGCCGGAAGAAAACAATCCGAAAGTTATGAATTTTGAAACGCCAACCGGCATAACTGGAACCGGCGCCATAAATCTGCAAATTAAAAATTTGGCTAATTTTTTCCAATTTGCCGAGGAAAGTTTAAATATCAATTTTTAATGAAGAAAAATATAAAATTTAATAAGATAATTTTTGTTTTCGCGGCAATCGGAATATTGTTCATTGTTAGTTTTGCTGCCACAAACAAAAGTCTGGCTGAAATACTAGTCCCAAACGAAACATTCACAGCCCACAACCAAACATCAAACCCACCAACTGTCAAACCTTTTTCCTCTTACGCCAACGATGTCTTAAAATTTGCCATTGTACTGGGGGGAATATTGGCTGTCGTTGTCATAACCGTCGGCGGATTTGAATATATTATGGCCGGCGGCAATACCAGCACCGTAGAAAAAGCAAAGAACAGAATCTGGCAAGCCATCTTAGGATTATTGGTAATTATTGGCGCGTGGCTGATTCTTTCCACCATCAATCCAGACTTAGTCAATTTAAACTTAGGCATTACACCGCTTTAAACATCGGTTTTATTTCATGAACAAAAAAATATTAATCATAACAGGAATAATTATAGGGATAGTCATTATTGGTTTGGCTATATATTTTCTCTGGCCTTCGCAAAGCGCCCAGCCGGGAGAACAAGGATTTTTCTCTTATCTTTTTCCCTCCAGCAAAGAAAGAGGTGATTTAAGCCTGTTTGAACAACCCATAGCAAGTATCCGGCCCAAAAGCTCTGAAACAGAATCAGCGCAGCCGGCGGGGAAATTAACGCAGCTGACACAAATACCCGTTTCCGGCGCCGTTTTCAATAAAAATACCGGCAAGATAAATTATTTTGAGCAATCAACCGGACATCTTTACGAAATAAGCCCGCGTGGCGGAGAAAAAAAACAAATCAGCATTACCACTATCCCAAAAGTGTTTGAAACAGTCTGGTCCAATGATTTATCAAAAGCCGCTTTAAAATATATTGACCCGGAAACTGACAGTTTAAGAACTTTTTTAGTCTCATCCCCAACAACATCCACCACTACCACGACAAACCAACTAGAAGGGAGCTTCCTCCCCCTAAACTTATCGGCCATAGTTATGTCGCCTAGTCAAGAAAAAATATTTTACCTGCTTAAAAATAACGGGGTGACGGGCGTAACGGCTTCTCTGGAAAACAAAAACCAAAAAGAAATATTTTCCTCACCTTTTGAAAACTTTTTAATCAAATGGCCACAAAAAGACATTATAACCATTCAAACCAAACCGTCTGCCTCAATTGAAGGATATTTTTATAGTTTAAATCCCCAAACGGGAGATTTTTCAAAAATAATCGGCGGTATCAAAGGACTGACGGCGCTTTATTCTTCTGTTGGTAATAAAGTAATTTACAGCCAAAGTGAAAAAAATGGCTTTTCCGCCAAAATATACGACGCCAAAGAAAAAACTTTTTCCGATTTTTCTTATAAAGTGCTTCCGGAAAAATGTTTTTTCAGCCCAACAAAAGAAAATCTGATATACTGCGCCGCGCCAAAATCCATACCCGGCGGCAATTATCCCAATGACTGGTATAAAGGACTGATTTCTTTTGAAGATTCTCTTTGGGCTATAGATTTAGCCAACGGCTCCACAAAAATAATAATGGACAAAGATGGTTTTGACGCCATAAATCTTTTCACGGACGATAGTGAAAATTATCTTTTATTCCAAAACAAAAAAGACGGCGCCTTGTGGAGCTTGCAATTAAATTAGAGATAGGGTTTTATAGTAACTTTTCTTTCCGGTTCGTCGCCAATGCTATCGGTTATAATATCCGGACAATCCGACAAAGTCATGTGGACAATTCTTCTCTCAAAAGAACTCATCGGCCTTAAAACAATTTCCTTTTTAAAATACCTGACGCGCTGAGCATTCACCCTGGCCAAATTTTTTAAATCTTCTATTTTCTTCGCCTGATAATCATTGATGTCCAACGAAAAAGAAAAATTTTCTTCTTCGTTTTTTCCGATAATTTTTCCGGCCATTTTTTTAACAATATGATTAAAAGAAATTAAATTCTTGCCATTCTCCCCGATAAGCAAGCTACCTTCTGGAGTTTTTACAATAAATTTTGGTCCATCGGTCGTCTCCAGCACTTCAACCTCCGCGCAAACCGTCAGTTTTTCCAACAATTCCTCCATTAATTTTTTAATTATTGCTATTTTTTTATCTTCCATTTTGTTCTAATTTCTTTGCTTTTCTGGCTACGATAATTTCATGAAATATAGCAAAAATGTTTGAAGTTGTCCAATAAAGCGCCAGTCCGGAGGAAAAACGCTGGGCAATAAAAAAAATAAATACGGGCATAACGTATCTCATCTGAATTCCCATGCTTCTTTGCAACTCATCCTTAAAAGAACGTTCTTTTTGGGGTATTTTTTTGCCGGGAGGTAAAGATAATTTTATTTGAAAAAACTGGGAAAGACCCGCCAGAATAGAAATTAAATAACTGGGCTTTGAAATATCTATTAACCCCAAAAAAGATGTGTTCACTTTTTCAACAACGCCCAAAAAAGAATAGAGTAAATCGGAATTTATAGCAGAAAAATTTCTAAGAATCGTATATAAAGCGATAAAAACGGGTAATTGTATAAGAATTAAAAAGAAACCAGAGAAGGGATTTATGCCGTGATTTTTATACAAAGCCATTATTTGTTTCGTCTGTTCTTCTTGTTTTTCTTTATGCTTATTTTTAATTTTATTAATCTCCGGTTCTAAAATTTTTATTTTTTTTTGCGTAACTATTGATTTATGGCTCAAAGGAAATAAAATAAATCTGACTATCACCGTCAAAAAAACAATTGCCAGCCCTAAATCATTAAACGGCAGAATTTTCGTTAAAAAAATAAGACCGTTATACAACGGCTGAAAAAAAACAATTTGATAAATATTCCCAATCATAAAATTTTAGATTTTTTTAAAAGAAACAATATCTCTTTTTTTATTTCTTCAAAAGAAAGATTTTTTGTTTCTTTTTTAAAATAAAAAACAGAAGCAAAGCCGGGTTCAATTTTTTTTAAATAATTCAAAAGAGCCGCTTTTGTTTGTCTTTTTATTTTATTTCTTTTTGTCGCCTTCTTTGAAAAACTTGTCGGAACAACAACAGAAAAACGACTTGGATTGAAACCGGAATAATACAGCTTCAAATTAATATTATCGGAAACAAAAAATTTTTTTTTAAAATTTTTTAATAATTTGAAGTCTTCTTTTTTTAACCTATTCAAAAAAGGCAACATGCCATTAAACTAGACTGTTAATTTCTTTCTATTTTTTCTCCTTCTGTTTTTCAAAATATTTCTTCCGCCCGGAGTTTTTGATCTTTTTAAAAAACCGTGAGTTTTTTTCCTTTTTCTTTTTTTTGGTTGATAGGTAACAGACATGTTTTTATTATAAATTATAATCACCAAAAAGCAATATTCACAAATAATACACAGATTGTTAACATATAACCAATTTAGACGATTTTACGTCTGTTCTCTTATTAAGCTATAATCAAAACATGGATACCCAACAAACAGAAAAAGGACAAATCTGGGAAAAAACACTCAATGAATTGGAAATGCTTATATCAAAAGCTAATTTTGTTACCTGGTTAAAAAACACCAATATAGAAAAAACTGAAAACGGCATTGTTTTTATAGGTGTGCCGAACAGTTTCAGTAAAGAATGGGTAAAAAACAAATATAATAAATTTATAATAAGCGCTTTACGAAAAATAGACCCGTCAATCAAAGATACAGAATATATTGTTAGTAATAAAATAAAGCCTATCTGTGAAAAAATCTCGACAATTAAATTAATGCCGCAAAAAACAGAAGAAAGCCAACAAATGGAATTTAAAGAATTCCACGAAACAAAAGAGTCGTTAAATCCCCGCTATACTTTTAATGATTTTATAGTTGGTTCATTTAATGAACTGGCTCATGCCGCCGCCGTGGCTGTGATAAAAAATCCAGGAACAACATATAACCCATTATTTATATATGGAGGGGTTGGTTTGGGTAAAACTCATTTATTACAAGCTATCGGCAATAAAATAAAAGAAGATAATGAAAAATCTCAAATAAAATACACGACTTTGGAAAAATTCGCCAACATGCTCATATCTTCAATACAAAACAACACAATACATGAATTCAAAGAAGGTTATAAAAAATATGATTTATTAATAATAGATGATATCCAATTTTTATCAGGTAAAACAAAAACACAAGAAGAACTTTTTCATATTTTTAATTCTTTATATGAAAAAAATAAGCAAATTATTTTTTCCTCAGACAGATCGCCAAAATCAATACTTGATCTAGAAGAAAGATTAAGGTCTAGATTTGAAGGAGGAATGATGGCTGATATATCAGAACCGGAATATGAAGCAAGAATAGCTATTTTAAAATCAAAACTACAAACAAAAGATATTGACTTGTCGGAAGAAACAATAAATTATATTGCTTCAACAATAAAAAACAATGTGCGGGAGCTTGAGGGTGCCTTAAATCTTCTATTGGCTCAATCAAAACTTCTTGGTAAAAATTTATCCACCCAGGAATTAAAAGAAATATTCAATAAAAACATTATTTATTCAAAGAAAAAAATAACATTTAATAAAATAATTAAAACTATAGGCGATTTTTATGAAATAGAAGAAAGATTTATTTTTGAAAAATCAAGAAGAAAAGAATATGTTTTACCAAGGCAAATTATAATGTATTTATTAAGAGAAGATTTTAACGCTTCTTATCCATATATTGGAAAAAAACTTGGAGGCAGAGACCACACAACAGCAATTCATGCTTATGAAAAAATCTCAAAAGATATAAAAAACAACTATCAAATAAAAGATGAGATACAAAAAATAAGGGATTGTTTGTATAAATAATGTTGATAATTGGTTTATAAGTTATTATTGGATTTATTATATTAATAACATATCAACGATTAATAAAATATTTATCAACAAATTATTAAATTAAAAAATGTTTTTATTCTTTAATTTTACAAATCAAATTCAAGTTATCAACAATATCCACATGTTTAATAATAATAATAAATTATTTAAATAAATATTAAATTAATTATGAAGGCAACTTGTTTAAAACATTATTTACAAAAAGCGGGGTTGTTAAGCGAAAAAATACCTAATCGTAATCCAACCTTGCCGATTTTAAACGCAGTCTTAATTTCTGCCAATAAAAATTCTTTAGTTTTTTTTAATACTAATCTTGAAATAGCTTTAAAAATTTCAATACCCGCAAAAATAGAAAAAGAGGGAAAAGTCGCCCTACCTTCTAAGCTTTTTTGCAGCCTTATTTCTTCTTTGCCAGACCATAATGAAATAAAACTAGACAGTATTAAAGATAATTTAATTATTACAACAAAAAACAGTTCAACAACCATAAAAGGTTATCTTGTGGAGGATTTTCCTTTATTGCCAACAATAAAAGAAAAAAATTCTTTTATTGTTTCTGTTAATGATTTTATATCAGGTTTAAAGTCGGTTTATTGTTCAGCTTCATTGTCAGAAATTAAGCCGGAAATAAATAGTATTTTATTGTTTTCTTCAGTAAAAACACCTTTAACTTTTGTTGCCACAGACTCTTTTCGTTTATCTGAAAAAACAATTCCTTATAATTTTTCAAATTTTCCCAATATTTTAATACCTTATCGGAGCGCGGTTGAAATATTAAGAATTTTTGAAAATCAAGAAGGAGACATTGTAATAAAAACAGACGACAACAATTTAATTTTAGAAAACGATAATATTGAATTTACAACTCGTTTAACTGATGGAAATTTTATTGATTATAAACAAATTATTCCCGTTGATTTTACCAACACAGCAATAGTTAACAAAAAAGAATTTAATAATTGTTTAAAAAGTTCGGCAATATTCCGCGGAAAATTAAACGAAGTAAAGTTAAAAATTTACAAAGATGAAAATTTTCTAGAAGTTCAAACTAACAACCCTGATTTAGGAGAACACACTGTGAATATTAAAACAGAAACAGAGGGAGATGATCTAATGATGGTTTTTAATCACCGTTATTTAATTGACTGTTTATCTTCTGTAAATTCTGAAAAAATTATTTTAAAATTTAACGGAGAAGGAAAACCACTTTTAATAACAAGCTTAGATGATAAATCTTTTTTTTGTTTGATTATGCCGATGAAGAATATATAACTCCTAATCTTCTTTTATGTTTTGATTTTTTACCCATTCTCTCACTGGTGTTTCCCATGAAATAAATTGAGAATCTTTTTCTGGATTTATTGGTATTTCTCCTGCTGGATTATTTTTATCAACCCAATAAAGAATGCAGTGAATTTGAGTAAGTATTTTTTCTTCTATTGATTCCGACGGCGTATTTTCTGTCGCGGGATTTTGTGTTGTTTTGTCTATTAAATATATTCTATTTCCTTTCCAATACCCTTTAAGTATTGGCTTTACACCGCTTAATAATTCTGTATTAATGTTTTCTGGTTTTAAAAAATCTTCTTTGGGAAGTTTTTCAAAAACTTTTTTAAAAAAAGAATTCCACAGTGGGGCGGCGATAAAACCGGCTACTTTTTTTTCCATAGATGTGTTGTTGTTGTTTCCAACCCATACTCCAAGCGCGAAATTTGGGGTATAGCCGATTACCCAGGCATCCCTATAATCATTTGTTGTTCCTGTTTTGACGGCAACTTCCCTTTTGGGAAAATAAAGCCATGAAGATTCTCCAAAGGCAGGCGTTCTGGCATTATTATCAGACAATATATTGTTTATCATTATTACTACTTTTTGGTCTAAAACCGATTTTGGTTCAGGAATAAATTCTTCAATTATATTTCCTCGACTATCTTCTATTTTTAAAATACCGGTTGTTTTATTTTTAATACCATTGTTCGCGAAAACAGAATAAGCGCCGGTCATTTCCAATAATGTTACTTCTCCGCCGCCCAAAACAAGGGTAAGGCCGTACCGCAAAGGATCTGTTAGTGTTGTTATACCCAAACTTTGGGCTGTTTCCAAAGAGTTTTTTAATCCGGCCAGGTACAGTGTTTTTATTGCGGGAATATTTATAGATTGGGCCAAGGCATCTTTTAGTGTGATCGGGCCCCTAAAAATACCGTCATAGTTTACCGGATGATAACATTCTTCCTCTTTTGTTCCTTCTTTTGGCGACCCATCAGGATTACAAGAGCTGTTAAATTCTGTTTTTAAATCAAAAACTACTGTTTGCGGAGTATACCCTCTTTTAAAAGCCGTGGCGTAAACAAAGGGCTTAAAAGCGGAACCGGGCTGTCTTTTTGCCAGCGTCACATTAAATTTTCCTTCATAATTTTCGTCAAAATAATTTTTTGATCCAACCATAACAAGTATTTGGCCTGTTTTTGGGTCCACGGCAACCAAACCGGCATTTTTTGCGTTGAATTTTTCTTCATTTTCTTTTGAATAATCAAAAACTAATTTCTCCGCCTCTTTTTGCAAATCTAAATCAATAGTAGTTATAACTTTCAAACCGCCGTTTTCCGCCATATCTTCTCCGTAATTTTCTTCCAGATAATTTTTTATAAACATTACAAAATGAGGCGCTTTAATGTTTTTTTCATCCGGATTGGTAAATGTTATTTTTTTATTTTTGTTTTCTTCATAGGTTCCTTCTTCTATAAAACTTAAATCCAGCATTCTTTTTAAAACAAGGTTTTTTCTTTGTTCCAGTTCGTCCGTATGTATGCCGTAGGGGGAATAATAACTTGGGGCTTGGGGTAGGGCGGCCAGATAGGCAGATTCAGCCAGATTTAAATCTTTGGCTGATTTATTAAAAAAAGACTG
The DNA here is from genome assembly GCA_018819015.1 of Patescibacteria group bacterium. Classification (GTDB taxonomy): domain Bacteria; phylum Patescibacteriota; class Minisyncoccia; order JAHISW01; family Tagabacteraceae; genus JAHJQY01. The sequence continues at coordinate 46,471 of JAHJQY010000016.1, read as the reverse complement.
AGAAGCCGCTTCTATCCCATAATTGCTTCCTCCGTAAGGCACTTCGTTTAAATAGAGGGTTAAAATTTCTTCTTTTGAAACCGCCCTTTCTAGTTTAAATGACAATATAACTTCTTTGATTTTTCTTGTGAAAGTTTTTTCCGGAGTTAGGAAAGTGTTTTTTATCAATTGTTGCGTGATGGTTGATCCGCCTTGTCCTTTTATTTTTCCGCTTTTTATATTTGTCATAAACGCCCTTATTATTCCGGTGATACTTATTCCTCTGTGTTGATAAAAATTGGAATCTTCAATGGCAACCGTCGCATTTTTTATATAAATGGGTATGTCTTCGTATGGAATTACCGTTCTTTTTATGTTTTCATGTATATCGTACAGGATTATTTTTCCTGTTCTGTCGTAAATTTTTGTGGACTGAACAACCTTTCTTTCATTGAAAGATTGGAAGTCCGGTATGGGTATGGATTTTATCCAGACAAACAATAAGATCCCGCCAATTACGGCGCATAAAAGAAAAAAAGTAATTAAGCCCAAAAGAAATTTTCTCATAAAGATATTATTCTTGCAAATTAACACAAAAATTGTATTTATTCAATATTTTTGGTAAATTATAACTATGATAAAAAAAGATGAGAAAAAAATTGACGAAATTCTAAACAGGGGCGTGATTGTAGACGCTATCCCTTCTTTGAAAGAATTTAAAGATAAACTTTTGAGCGGTCAATGTTTGAGATTTTATATCGGGGCTGATCCGACTTCTCCTTCTCTTCATTTGAGCCATGCCAAAAATTATTTGCTTTTGGAGGAATTCCGTCAACTGGGTCACGAAGTTATAGTTTTGGTAGGTGATTTTACCGCCAGAATTGGCGACCCGACAGACCAAAGCGAAGGCAGAAAACAGCTTTCTTCGGATGAAATTAAGGAAAATGTTAAGGGGTGGCTAGAACAAATTAGTCCCCTGATGGATTTTAAGGATAAAAATAATCCACCCAAAGTTTTATATAATAATAAATGGCTTTCCAAACTTCGTTTTGAGAAAGTGGTGGATTTAGCTTCAAATCTGACTATCCAGCAGCTGTTGGGCCGGGATATGTTCCAAAAAAGAATGACGGAAAATAAGCCCATTTATCTTCACGAGTTTTTATATCCATTGATGCAGGGTTATGACAGTGTTGAATTGGATGTTGATGTGGAAATGTGCGGCACGGATCAAATTTTTAACGCTTTGGTTGGCCGGACATTGTTAAAAAAATTTAAAAATAAAAATAAGTTTGTTTTGGTGGTTAATTTAATGGAAAACCCCAAGACTGGTGAGATGATGTCCAAAAGCCGTGGCACCGGAGTTTTTCTTGATTTAGCGCCAAGAGAAATGTTTGGCGCCATTATGTCTCAGCCCGACGAGATGACGGAAATTTTTCTGGTTAACAATACTCGTCTACCTTTACCGGAGGTGGAAAAAATTAAAAAAATGGGAGATAAAATGGAGGCTAAAAAAATTGCGGCTCACGAAATTATCAAATTGTTTTTTGGAGAGAAAAAAACTAAACAAGCCCAAGATAATTTTATAAAAACTTTTCAAAAAAGAGAGTTGCCGGAAGATGCCAAAGAAATTATTGTTAAAAAAGACAGTGAATTAAAAGACGCGCTTTTGTTTAATAATATAATTTCTTCCAACATGGAATTTCGCAGACTTATAAAAGACGGAGCGATTGATTTTAATGGTGAGGCAATAAGTGATATTCATTTCAAAATAATAAATCCCGGTGTTGTCCGGGTTGGGAAGAAAGTTTTTGTTAAGTTGGTTTTTGGGTAAAAACAAATCCCGCCAATTGGCGGGATTTGTTTTTAATTACTCGGTTTCTTCTTCTACTTCTTCGGTTTCTTCCGCGTCGTCAGCCACCGCGTCTACTTCCTCGTCTTCGTCAGTTTTCTCGGCGTCTAACTCTAATTCTTTTTCTTTTTCGTCCATATTAATAAAATACTTTAATTCTAAATATAATCTAAGGGTTTCCGACCTTATTTACCCCGCCATAAGGCGGGGTTTGCCTCGCCTAAGCGGGACTTAATAATGTTTATCAGAAAAACTTTTTTTTGTAAAGAGGTCTGCCTACCGGCAAGGCAGGGTGGCCGAACAAGTTAAACACAGCGCGATGGCGTCGTAGGTGTCGTCGTTTTTGGGCGGATTTTTTACTTTGATTAACAAATCCACCATTTTTTTAATTTGCTCCTTAGGCGCTCGGCCATAACCGCAAACCGCTATCTTTACTTCCAGGGGGGTATATTCGGCAAGCCGCATTTTATTTTTCAGGGCCAAATAAGTAATAATACCTTTAATTTCTGAAACCTTAAGCGCTGTTTTTTGATTGGTCGTGAAGTAAATTTTTTCAATAGCCAGTATTTCCGGCTTGTATTTTTTAATGATTTTTTCAACCCCGTCGGCTATTTTAAGAATTCTGTCTGAATGTTCTTCTTTGGAGGTTGTTTCCAAACAACCGCAATCAATCAAGTTTTCTTTGTCGTTTTTTTCTAGCACCGCGTAGCCCAGCCGGCCATAGCCGGGGTCAATTCCCAGAATTATCATAAGTTAACGTTGGTATAAATAGATTGCAGGTCTTCGTGTTGTTCCAGTTCTTCAATTAGTTTTTTGATTTTTTCTTTGCCTTCCGTAGAAGTATTTATTAAATTTTTAGCCTTCCACGTTTTGTCGGGCAGTCTTTCAAAAGCCCAGGCCGCTGTTCCTGGTTCTCCCATTTTCGCGCCCAAGTCGGATAACAAATGTTTTATTTGTCCGGTGGTCCGGTTTTTGTTGTCGGTGATGCCCGTTATCAGCAAGGCGCTGCCTTCCGGGCCAAAAGCTTCATAGACGACTTCTTCCAGTCTTTCTCCCTCCATCTCGCCAGCCCCTTTTTTTATAGCGCGTTCTATTTTATCTGATGGCATGTTGGCAGATTTTGCCTGGCCGATGGCGTATTTGAGTCCCGGGTTCATTTCTGGGTCGCCGCCTTTTTTGGCGGCAATGCTGACCAAGCGCGATATTTTTGAAAACGCCTGGCTTTTTTTCGCGTCAGTCAGCGCTTTCTGATGTTTTACTTTTGACCATTTTGAATGCCCGCTCATAATAGTGTGTTTTGTTGGCCGGGGTTGGTTATGTTTAAATGTTCATAGGCATGAGGCGTGGCTTTTCGTCCGCGAGGAGTTCTTTCTATAAATCCCAATTTAATCAGGTAGGGCTCGTAAACGTCTTCTATTGTTGCCGAGTCTTCGGAGGTGGCGGCTGACAATGTCTGCAGCCCGACCGGCCCGCCGCTAAATTTTTTTATGATTGTCAGTATAATATTTCTATCCGTGTTTTCAAGCCCTTTTTCGTCTATTTCTAGCAATTGGAGAGTCTGTTCTACTATGTCTTGGCTGATGACTTTATGTTTGTTTATTTGCGCGAAGTCGCGGCAGCGTTTTAAGAGCCGATTTGCCACTCTGGGAGTGAATCTGCTTCTTTCGGCTATTTTCTGGGCGGCTTCGTCGTCTATTTTGACTCCCAGAATAATTGCCGAGCGCTCGATGATTTTTTCAATCTCTTTTGTTTCATAGGGCTCTAATTTGAAAGTTCCTCCGGAAAAACGAGACCGCAGCGGCGCTGACAAGGCGGCTATTTTTGTTGTCGCGGCGATAAGAGTGAACGGCGGCAATTCCAATTGAATAGTTCTGGCCGACGCCCCTTTGCCTATTATAATATTTAACGACCTTGATTCCATTGCCGGGTAAAGTATTTCTTCTATGGATTTGTTCAGCCGATGGGCTTCGTCTATGAAGAGTATTTCTCCGGGCGCGAGGTTGGTCAGCACCGAGGCTAGATCCCCCACTTTTTCTATGGCCGGACCCGAACTGATTTTCATTGAAGCATTTGTTTCTTTTGCAACAACATGAGCTAGGGTGGTTTTGCCCAAGCCGGCCGGCCCGTAAAAAAGAAGATGTTCTATTGGTTCTTTTCTTTCTCCGGCTGCGTCTATGAGAATTTTCAGATTTTTTTTGATGTTTTTTTGACCAATATATTCATCCCAAGCTTTTGGCCGCAGGGCAACATCCAAAGACCGGTCTTCGTATCGGTCTTCTGGCAATTGCTCTTTTTTTGATGTCGTCATAGGTACTTGACAAAGCTTAATTTTATTGATACAATAACCTAATAAACAAAATATTTATCTCGCTTGGGCGGGATTGATCTTTAAAATCTCCAAGCAATGAAGTTATTTATTTACCTTTCCAGGGATTTTGTTTAAGGACATCCTGGTTTGTTTGTTTATTCAAATAGGCGAGGGTTATCCCGGGAGAATCCCAAAACTTTTGGTGCCCACACTAAAAGTTATTGCTTGGAGATTTTAGGGCTCAATTTAAAGTTCTATAACCCTATTTACTTCTTCTAAAGAAGTGTCTCCATTTATTATTTTCAAAATTGCATCTTGCTGCATATTTAAAAATCCTTGTTTTTTCGCTCGATCTATTAATTCCGTTCGTGACGGTTTTTTTAATATTAATTTTTCTGTTTCGTCATCAACTATTATTCCTTCAAAAATGCCGGTTCGTCCCTTATAACCAGTTTTTCGGCACTGGTCGCAGCCAACCGCTTTAAATAATTTAATATTTTTTATATTTGGTTTCTTTTTGCCCTGGGGGAAAGAATTAACGATTTTTTCTATGGTTTCCATTTCTTTTTCGTCTGGTAAATATTCTTTTCTGCAGTTTTGGCACAATTTTCTCACCAAGCGTTGGGCCAGGGCCAGATTAATGGCTGGAGCAATTGTAGCTGGGTTGGCGCCAAGTTCTATTAGTCTAGGGATGATGCCGGCGGCGTCATTGGTATGGAGAGTGGATAGGACCAGGTGGCCGGTTAAAGCCGCGTTCAGCGCGGTTTCAGCCGTTTCCAGGTCCCTTATTTCGCCGACCATGATAATATCAGGGTCTTGGCGCAGTATTGAGCGCAAGCCAGAGGCAAAAGTGTAATTTTTCCCCCTTGTCTGTGTCTGGGTTATTCCCGTCAGGTGATATTCAATAGGATTTTCAATTGTAATGATTTTTACGGAAGGGCTGTTTACTTCTTTCAGGAAGGTGTAAAGACTCGTGGTTTTCCCTGAGCCGGTAGGGCCGGTGGTTAATATCATGCCGTTAGGTTTTTTGATTTCTTTCTTGATTATTTCAAGGAGGTCCGGATGTATTCCCAGCGCTTCCAATGGAACATTGATTGATTTGGGGTTCAGGATTCTCATGACAATTGATTCTCCGTAAGGGCTGGGAATAATTGATGAACGCACTTCTATTTCTAACCCTTTGACTTTTATTGAAAATCGCCCGTCTTGCGCTTGGTCTTTTATGTTTAATTTCATTTCAGAGACCAGTTTTATTCTGGAAATCAGCAGTTGGTATGGCTGGGGATTGAACTCTAAAATATCGTGTAGCACTCCATCAAAACGGAAACGCACTTTTACCTTGTTTTCTTGCGGTTCAATGTGGATATCGGAAGCATCCATTGCCAGCGCTCCACCCAGCATTATTTCTATCAGTTCTGAAATACTGCGATTTTTTTTGCTGGTGACGCTTTGGTTAAAAATTTCTTTAAGTTTTTCCAGAGAAGTTGTTTGGGAAGAAAATTCTTCTATTCTTTCCGGCGATACGTCAATTATTCCTTTTCTCAGCTCTACGAATTCCGGAACTTCCTTGTATTTTTTCCATGCTTTTTCAAGATTTGACAGAGAAACCAAAAAAGTTTGGATTTGGTATTTTTCCTCCAGATTTTTTAGAATATTTTGCGCGAGCTCAAGTTTTGGGTTTTGCGTCGCTACCTGTATTTTCTTCCCCACCCCCTGAAAAACGGCCATTTTCGCTTCACGCGCCTGCTGCTCGGGAATTATTTTCAAGTAATCCAAATCTATGGTCATTTCTGAGAGGTCAAGATAAGGAATTTTGTATTTTTCAGACAATATTTTTGTTACATCTTCCTCTTCCCGTTCTCTGATTTGTTCAAGCTTCTTTTTTTGTTGTTCTTCTTGGAATTTAGGCACTGTTTTAATTTTATCACATCTATTCTAGGTTTTTAAAGCGTCTCGCAGATAGATTTCCGCCTCGGAGAAATTTTTGAAAGGCCCCACCGTAAAAAAGCGGCTTTGGGGCGCGGCGTTCATTTTCTCGGCAAAAGGCAGAAGGAATGATTCATTCCTGCCTTTGCCGGCGGCCACCAAGGCCTGTATGCCGTCTATGGACTGCCAAATTAAGATATGCAGATTCTGGCTGGTTATAATCTTACTTATTTTTTGAGTTATTTTATATAAGCTTTTTAAAGAAATTGATGAGCTGTTGGTTTTTTGCAAATCTCGGCTGTTCAGAAAACTCCAGGAGATATTGAGTAGGGGGTCAATAAAAGTGCGCGCCAAAGCGCGTCCAAAAAGCTGCGGAGAAATGTCGCTTTTTTCTTTTTCCAGAATTTCCGAAATTATTTCATGTTGAATTGTATTTTCCAAAAGAAGACTCCCCAGGGACAAAACTTCTTTTGTGTTTTTTTCTGAAAAATTATTCGTTTCTGAAACAAGGGCCGCGTAAAGAAGGCTGGAAATCCCCGCGTCTTCCAGGATGTCGGGATTAAAGATTTTTATAATTTCAAAAACTTTTTCCGTTTGCGTTCTGCGGTTTGGAGAAAGAAATACTATTTTTTCATTATCGGGCAGTTGCAGCATGCCTTGAAATTTTTCCAGCTTGGCTTGGTTTTCAAAAAAACAAAAAACTGTTTCTGTTTCAGGAAGAAGTGTTTCAAAAGAGATGTCATTGCTGGAAATTAAGCCGTTGTCCGAGGTTATCACCAGCGCCAAATTTTCCCCATCTTCTTTGTAGGCCACTTCTTTGATGCCATATTTGCTTTTTGGCAATTTTAAAAGAGTTTTTTTGGGAAATTCAATTTCCTGAACCGGTTTTATTATAGCAGACCATTTTTCCAGAAGTTCCGTATGCGGCCGGGGCAGGTCTAAAACAGGCAAAAACTTCTGGCTTATTGTTTTTTTCAGAGCTTCTTTGGCCAGGAATTCATGGTCTTCCGGATTTTGGTCGGTCAGCAGGCCGAAGCTTCCGGAGTTTTCAATAAGTGGCTTGATTCTCTCAATCATTATTCTTCTTTTAGCATTTTGAAAAAATCTTATCAATATTGCAGTCTGTTCGATTTTGCGGTGTAATGAGTTTATGAGAAAAATTAGTCGCACCTGCGGTCAGACCGGTAAGTTGGCCGAATCTCTGGCTAAAAAAATCATATCCACACGACTTCGGAAGTCGTGCGAGGCTTGTGTTATTGCTTTGAGCGGCGATTTGGGCGCGGGCAAGACGGTTTTTGTTCAGGGATTTGCCAAGGCGTTGGGAATAAAGGATAAAATTACCAGTCCTACTTTTGTAATACTCAAGAAATTCAAAAATTTAGTACATATTGACGCTTATAGAATTGACAATCCCAAGGAAATTTTATATCTGGGGTGGGAGGAGTTGGTTAATAATCCGGAAAATATAATTTTGGTGGAATGGGCGGAGAAAGTTAAAAAAATCCTGCCCAAGAATACTATCTGGATAAAATTTGAGCATTTGGACGAAAAAAGACGAATTATCGATTTCGTAAGTCGATAATATCAATAATAAATTAACACTATATAACCATGTCCGACCGGACATGGTTATATAGTTAACGCCGGTCGGCGGTGGCTATACACAAGTTTTTTATTTCCAATATTTTAATCACTATCCAATTTTAAGCGGTCGCAGAGTTTTGGATAATATATGAGTAATGTATACTAAGGTATATATATGGCGCGGGAAGGAAAAAAAACTTTGGTTTTGCTTGATTCTCACGCGGTTTTGCACCGCGCTTTTCATGCCCTGCCCGGCCTGACTTCCCCTCGGGGCGAGCCCACCGGCGCGCTGTTCGGTTTTATTTCCACTTTTTTAAAAATCATAAAAGATTTGAAGCCCGATTATATCGCGGCTTGTTTTGATTTGCCGGAGCCCACTTTCAGGCATCAAGTTTACGACCAGTATAAAGCCAAGCGGCCGAAAATGGACGACGAGCTAAGTTCTCAAATTGAGAAATCAAAAAAAATTCTGAAATTATTCGGCGTTCCGATTTATGAAAAAGCCGGTTTTGAAGCAGATGATGTCCTTGCTTCAATTGTTCATCAGTTAAAAAAATCAGGATTAAAAATTATTATAGTGACTGGAGATTTGGACGCGTTGCAATTGGTTCGGCCGGGCGTGGAAGTTTTTACCATGCGGAAGGGTATGTTCGATTCTGTTATTTACGACGAAAAAGCGGTTAAAGAAAGATATGGTTTTCGGCCAGAGCTTCTCCCTGACTTTAAGGGTCTGATGGGCGACCCGTCGGATAACATAATCGGCGTGGTCGGCATCGGCGAGAAGACCGCCAAAATTTTGATACAAAATTTTGGCTCGCTGGAAGATTTATATAAGAAGATCAAAAAATCTCCCGATTTGTTTGAAAGAGCCGGTATCAAGCCGAGAATAATAAAACTGCTTGAAGAAAACGAGGAGGAAGCGTTTTTTAGCAAGGCGCTGGCTCAGACAAGAAAGGACGCGCCAATGGAATTTTCTCTTGAAGATTCCGAATGGGGCGTTGGTTTTGAGGCCGGCAAAGTGAAAGAATTTTTTCAAGAATTCGGTTTTAAAAGTTTTTTGAAAAAACTTCCGTTGGGAGAAACGGAAAACGAAACAGCTTCTTTTGAAGAAAACGGCGCGGCGCTGGAAAAAGAAACCAAACTGGCCTTTTGGATGCTGGATTCCCGCCGGGTTAATCCATCTGTTGAAGATATTATAAACGAAACAAAAGTTCCTTCTCTGAAAGAAGCAAGTAAATTATTGAATGAAGAAATTAAGAAAACAAATTTTGCCAAACTTTTTTTTGAAACGGAATTGCCCCTGATTCATATTTTTTCCAAAATGGAGCAAAGAGGGATTTTGCTGGATACGGACCATTTGAAAAAAATTTCCAAAGAATATCATCGCCGCCTTGAATTTTTGGAAAAGAAAATTTGGAAACTGGCCGGATTTGAATTTAATATCAATTCTCCCAAACAACTAGGAGACGCGCTGTTTAACAAGCTGGGCGTTTCTTCCAAGGGAATGCGCCGCACCGGCCAGGGGGCGATTTCCACCCGTTTTTCCGAGCTGGAAAAAATACAGGACAGGCACCCGATTGTAGATGAAATATTTTCCTACCGGGAACTGGCAAAATTAACATCAACTTATATTGATAATTTGCCTAAATTGGTTGACAAAGATAGCCGCCTTCATACTTCTTTTAACCAGACCGGCACAACCACCGGCCGGCTTTCGTCTTCCGAGCCGAATTTGCAGAATATCCCCACCAGAACTGAATTCGGCCGCGCCGTCCGCCGGGCTTTTGTGGCTCCAAAAAAATGGAGTTTGATTTCTTTTGACTATTCGCAGATAGAATTGCGGATAGCCGCCGCCTTGAGCGGCGATGAAAAATTAAAAGATGCCTTTGTTAACAACAAAGACATTCACGCAAAAGTCGCTTCCGAAGTTTTTAACACTCCTTTTGAAGAAGTGACTTCTGAAATGAGGCGGCGCGCCAAAATAATCAACTTCGGCATTATTTACGGCATGGGCATTAACAGTCTGAAGAAAAATCTTAATTGTTCGCAAGAAGAAGCCAGAATTTTTTACGAAGAATATTTTCATGATTTCGCCGGCATGGCCGATTATCTGGAAAAGATAAAACATAACGCCAGAAAGAACGGCTTTACCGAGACCATGTTTGGCCGCCGCCGTTATCTGCCGGAAATTAATTCCCCCATTGAATATATTCGGAAAGAAGCGGAAAGAATGGCGGTTAACGCGCCGATTCAGGGCACGGCAGCCGATATTATCAAGCGGGCCATGGTTAAGTTGGACGGCGTTTTATCAAAAAAAGATTTTTCCGGGAAAATACATCTGCTTTTGCAAGTTCACGATGAATTGATTTTTGAAGCGGAAAATAGTCTGGTTGGAGAAATAGCGCCGGTGATTAAAAAAATTATGGAAGAAGAAAATCTTCCGGGCGTGCCGGTGGCGGTTGATGTGCTGGCCGGAGACAACTGGGGAGAACTGGTTGAGATTTATCGTTTTTGGTATTAAAATAATAATATGGCTGTTGAAGTTGTAAAATTGGATCTGGAGGGAGAGATCTGCCCTTATACTTTGATTTCGGCGATAAAAAAAATAGAGGAGATTGGGGCGGATTTGAAAGCCGGTTTAAAAATTTTGGAAATTACCGTAGACCACCCGCCGGCAATAGATAATTTTCCCGAAGAATTTGAGAGGAGGGGGCATAAGGTTAAAGTGGTAAAATATAGCCTGTCGCGCTGGCGCGTGATAGTTCAAAATTAAAAAAGTTAGTTTATTGGGTCGTTTTTATTATTAATTTTAGCATTATTATTTTTTTAATTATTTATTATTATGATTGAAGGATTAATAGTCGGCCTGCTTTTGGGCTTTATTATTCGCAGGGGTTTCTTTTGTATGTATAATGGTTTTGCCAATATGGTGATATCCAGGGATTATAGGGTAATCAAGGCGGCCATTTGGGCTTTTTTGGCGACCATGCTTGGCTTCCATGTTTTGTCCAGTTTGGGGGTTATAGCGCTTAATCCAAAACCGTTTTTTTGGGCGGCCAGCATAATCGGCGCCGTTCTTTTTTCTGTGGGCATGGTTTTGTCCGGTAGCTGCATAGTCGGTACTCCCTTGAGGGCCGCTAGCGGAAAAATTGGGTACTGGCTGACGCTTTTGGGCATGGCCATTGGCGGATGGTCGGTAATTTGGGGTCCGCTTACTTCTTACAGGGTATTTTTACAGGAATCCACAAAAGTCATGCTGAATGGCAAAAGCCCGACGCTTGACGCTTTGTTGGGGGTTAATCATTGGGTTGTTGTAATGGTTTTGTCTGCCCTTTCCGTTTATTTGTTAATTAGACTAAAGAGCAAAAAAGAAGTTCACGCTGTTGAAGACCAGCAGGCGTCCGCACAGGGAACTTCCATTTTTTCTAAAATTTTTAAAACTCTTTGGGCGCCCGCTGTTGTCGGTGTTTCTTTGGGCGCGCTTGAAATGATAGCTTTTTTGACAGGAAAATCTCCTGCCGGTTTGGGGGGTTTTATTAAGGGATATGCTTCTTATTTTAAAGCTTTGTTCACGGGCAGTTTGCCTTTTGATTGGCCGGTAGCTGAAATCACGGGAATTCTTTTGGGCGTTTTTGTTTCGGCGGTAATTGCGGGAGAATTTAGGATTGTATGGCCGAAAGCGAAAAGAATTCCGGCTCTTTTTGTCGGCGGGCTGCTGATGGGCGTTGGCGCGGTCACTGCCGCGGGAGGATGCAATGTTGCTCATATAATTAGCCACATGCCCCAATTATCCATAGGAAGTTTTGTTAGCGGTTTCACTATAATATTTTCCACCACTCTCCTGGTTTATTTGATTTTTGTCAGAAGAAAGTCGTCTTAGCGCCCATAAAGCCAAATATTGATGGGATTAAAATCTGTAAAGTATATAGAGTTGGACGACCTCAAGGGTGTTTTGTATGCCGCAGGCAGACAAAGCTTGTTGGTGCCTGTTGATATTGTTAAAACCTTGCACTCTGTCTTTGTGCGCCTTCTGGGCAAAGAAGGGGCGGAGTTATTGATTTATAAGATTGGTGAAGGTTTGGGTCGCGGTTTCGTTTGTTCGCTGGAATCAATTCTTAAGAAGGAAAAAGTAAAATTTAGCAAAAAGACCAAAATTAAGATTGTTTGCAACGCTATTTTTATGGAATCGGGATGGGGCCGCATAAGGGTTAATGAAATGGATTTGAATAAAAATACGGCAAAGGTTGAAATATCAAACATGCCATCCGGCAAATTTTCAGAAACATATGATTTAAGCTTGGAAAGAGGAATTTTGGCGGGTGTTTACGAGAGGATAACAAAAAAGAAGGTTTATTACAGGATAATTAAAAGAGAAAAATCAAAACATAAAATTGTTTTGTCCATGGACGACGAGCTGCCGATTGAGTTTTTGGAAAAAGGGCAAATGGCCTTGCTAAGCCGCAAGCAATTGGAACAAAAAATTAAGAAGGCAACAAAAGAAATAATAGAAGAAAAAGAAAAAATCGCCCTTATTTTGGACAGTTTGGTGGACGGCCTGATTATGTTGGATAGCGCAGGCAGGGTGATGATGGTTAATCCGCAGGCAGAAAAAAATCTCAAGATAAAACAAAAAAATGTTGTCGGCAAAAAAATCGCTGAAATAGGAGTGCATAAATGTTTTGCCGATTTGTTTAAAGAAATTAAAAGTACGGGCAAGGAAAAATTTTTAGCAAAAGATCTTTCTCTTTTTGACACCGCAAAAGAAGAGGAATACTTTTTTAATATCTCGGCTAAAACCGTGCGTATTGATGAAGACGATAAAGAAGGCACTATGTTCGTTATTCATGATGTAACAAGGAGCAAAATGATTGATCGCCTAAAAGCCGAGTTTATTACTATAGCGGCCCATCAATTGAGAACTCCTCTTTCTTCGGTAAAGTGGATTTTAAAAATGACCCTGGATGGCGATTTCGGCCCTCTTTCTTTAGAACAAAAGAATTTTCTGGAAAAAGGTTATTTGGCAAACGAAAGAATGGCTCGCTTGGTAAACGACTTGTTGGATATCAGCCGCGTGGAAGAAGGAAAATTTGGTTTTGATTTTTTGGAAAACGACGTTATTGGTTTTGTTGAAGAGACCGTTGATTCTTTTAGGGTAGAGGCGGCAAGGAGAAAAGTGAAGTTGATTTTTGAAGAGAAAAAAGAGCCATTATTGTTAAAAATTGATATTCGCCGGCTAAGAATGGCCCTTTCTAATCTGATTGACAACGCAATTCGTTATACGTCCTCGGGCGGGCGGGTTATTGTTTCCGTAAAAAAGAAAGGCAGGTTTGTTGAGGTTTCTGTTGCCGACACGGGCGTCGGGATTCCAAAGAAGCAGCAGGGCAGAGTTTTCAGCAAGTTTTTTAGGGCCGACAACGTGGTTAAAATGCAGACCGAAGGTTCAGGACTCGGACTTTATCTGACTAAAAATATTATAAAGGGGCATGGCGGCAAAATTTGGTTTGAGTCTGATGCCGGCAGGGGAAGCAAGTTTTATTTTACTCTGCCAAAGAATTAATATAAAATTAATAACATAGTATGGTTAACAGCAAAAAGAAAATACTTATCATAGAAGATGAAAAACCGCTTCTTATGGCCATGAAATCTAAATTGCAAATGGTGGGATTTGATGTTGTTTCTGCGGAAGACGGAGAGGAAGGAGAAAGACTGATTGAGGAAGAAAAGCCGGACTTGGTTCTTTTGGATATTTTGCTTCCCAAAAAAGACGGCCTTGAGGTGTTGGAGAGTTTGCACAGGAAGAAAAACACGGTGCCTATTATTATTATTTCAAATTCCGGCCAGCCGGTTGAGATTGACCGGGTATTAAAATTGGGGGTGAAAGATTATCTTGTAAAAGCTGATTTTACCCCTCAAGATGTTTTGGATAAAGTTGAGAAAGTTATTGGTTTCAGTCTTCCTGACAAATCTCAAGATGAGAAATTGCGGAGAACTGTTTCTGTTTTAATTGTTGAGGATGACGAATTTCTAAGAGAAGTAATTTCTCGAAAATTAAGCAAGGAAGGTTTTGATGTTCAGGCGGCCATAGACGCCAAAGAAGCCCTTGAGATAATTAAGAAAAAGATGCCCCAAATAATATTATTGGATTTGATTTTGCCCGGCATGGACGGCTACGAGTTTTTGGCCCAGATTAAGAAGGAACCTGTTATTAAGGATGTACCGGTTATTATTTTAAGCAATTTGTGCGAAAAAGATGAGGTGGACAGCGCTTTGGCGGCCGGAGCCGCGGATTATTTAATTAAGGCGAATTTTTCTCCGGCCGAAATTGTTCAAAAAGTGAAAGATGTGTTGGGCCAAAAATATTTATAAAAGCAACTTATGCTCTATTTTGTTTTCGGGAATGATGTTGGAAGAGGCCACGAAAAATTTAACGCTATCGCGGCGCAATTTTTAGAAAAGGAGAAAAATTTATCTTTTTTTAAATTTGACGAGGAATCTTTTGAAGTTTCTCTTTTTGAGGATGCTTTAAAGACGAGCAATCTTTTTTCCGGAAAAAACTTGGTGGCGGCCAAGAGGCTGTTGGGCAATACGGCCGGCCGGGATTATATTTTGAATAATTTGAGCAGGATAAGCGATTCGGAAAATATTTTTATTTTTTTTGAAGAAGAAGTTAAGAAAGATTATCTGGATGAAATTAAAAAATATACGAAAAATGTCTGGGAATTTTCCGTTCCGGGCGGGAAAAAAGATGAAGAAAAACAGGCCGTTAACAAACTTTTCCGCCTAGCCGATTTGGTGGCCCTAAGAAAAAGAAATGAGGCATGGCTCTTGTTTCAGAAAGAAGTTTTTGAAGGCGTTCCGGCGGAGGAATTTTTTTGGAAAGTTTTGTGGCAGATTAAGAATTTAATTTTGGTCAAAAAGGGAGGAGGAAAAGATTTGCACCGGTTTGTTTATGGCAAGGCCAAGAGGGGGGCGGATTTGTTTGAAGAAAAAGAATTGGAAAATTTTATGGGTGATTTGGTTGGCCTTTATCACAAAGATCGCCAGGGCGTTGGCGGTCTGGCTATCGGCTTGGAAAGATTTTTATTGAGGATTTAATAAAACTATATAATATTTAAATCTTGAGGATGGCCCGCATCAGGCGGGATTTTTTTCGGCTGGCGGTGTTTTTCTTGATGACTCCCCTTTTGGCCGCTTTGTCCAGCGCTTTGTAAGCGGTTGGAACCAACTTTAAAGCGGCTTCTTTTTTATTTTCTTCAAGAAGTTTTTTAATCTCTTTTAGCCGGCCTCTCATTTCTTTTTTTCTTCTGATATTAAAAATCCTTTTCTTTTCCGATTGCCTGAGGGCCTTTTTTGCTGAACGTGTAATTGGCATATTCTCTACTTTATCAATTATCTTAAAAAACGCAAGTTCATGGTAAGATATAGGCATGATAATCCAATTGGAGGGGGAAATTAAGTTCAAAACAGAGCGTTTTGTGGTGCTGGACGTGAACGGGGTTGGCTACCGCGTTTTTGTTGCTTTTGAAACCATGAAAGAGGCGGCCAAAAAGAAGGGGCCGGTTTTGCTGTGGACACATCAGCACGTTCGGGAAAATTTAATGGATCTTTATGGATTTTTAAATTATGCGGAACTTCATTTTTTTGAAATGCTTATCGGTATTTCCGGCATCGGTCCCAAAAGCGCCTTGGCGATTATTTCTGTGGCGCCATTGGACGCGCTTAAAAAAGCCATCGCGGCCGGGGAAACTTCGTATCTGACTAAAGTTTCCGGCGTAGGCCGGCGGTTGTCGGAAAAAATCGTGGTGGAATTGAGGGATAAACTTGGCGCGGCCGGAGTGGATAAAACAGGCCAAGGGTTTAAGGAAGAAGAGGACGCGCTTGAAGCTTTGCGGTCTTTGGGTTATTCATTGAAAGAAAGTCGCGACGCGCTTCGTAATTTGCCGGAAGATGCCAAAGGAACAGAGAAAATCGTTAAACACGCGCTGAGGAACATGAATAAACATTAATCTTTTTATGATAAACAAAATATTAATTTTTATCAAAAGTCTTATTCCTAAAAAATTATTTGAATTTTTTCAACCAACCTATCATTGGCTGCTGGCTTTTTTAGCGGCTTTGATTTACAGATTTCCTTCCAGGAAAATTTTTGTGGTCGGTGTTACCGGCACCAAAGGGAAAACCAGTGTTTTGGAAATTATGAGCGCTATTTTGGAACAGGCCGGTTATAAAACCGCGCTGGTTTCAACTTTGCGTTTTAAGATAGGCAAAGAATCGGAACGCAACGAGAAGAAGATGACAACTCCGGGCAGGTTTTTTCTTCAAAGATTTTTAAGGCGGGCGGCAAAAGAAAAATGCCAATATGCTCTTTTGGAAATGACGTCGCAGGGCGTTTCGCAGTTTCGTCATAAATTTATCGGCCTTGACGCGGTGATTTTTACCAATTTGTCTTTGGAGCACATTGAAGCGCATGGTTCCTTTGAAAAGTACAAGGAAGCGAAATTGAAACTTTTTGAGGTTCTTGAGAAATCATATAAAAAAAAGAAGGTAATAATTGTGAATGGAGACGATAAAAATGCCGTCCAATTTTTGGATTTTAAGGCGGATGAAAAATGGGTTTACGGATTAAATTCGCCGACGGAAAAAATAAATATACCCTATGCCCTATACCCTAGTAGCTATATTCTAAACAAGTTCGGCATTAAGTTTGTTGTTGATGCCAAGGAATTTAATTCCGGTCTTTTGGGCGAATTCAACCTTTATAATATTTTGGCGGCCGCGGCTTTTGTGCGTTCGCAAGCTGTCGGTTGGGGAGATATAAAAATCGCCCTGGAAAACTTTAAGGGTATTCCGGGGAGAGTGGAATTTGTGGAAGAAGGACAGGATTTCAAGGTGGTCGTGGATTACGCGCATACGCCGGATTCGCTGGAAAAACTTTACGAAGTTTTTCAGACTTCGCGCAAGATATGCGTTTTGGGCGCGGCCGGCGGCGGCCGCGACAAATGGAAAAGGGCCGAAATGGGCAAAATCGCGGCCGCTTGCTGCGACGAAGTCATTTTGACCAACGAGGATCCTTATGATGAAAGCCCAAAAAAAATTGTGGAGGATATTGCCGAAGGAATAAAAAAATCACCTTTTAAATACAAGATGATTATTAACAGACGGGAAGCCATTGCCGAGGCGCTTAAAATAGCGAAAACCGGCGATACAGTTCTCATCACAGGCAAAGGGACAGATCCTTGGATTATGGGCCCCAAGGGAACTAAAATTGAATGGGATGACCGGGAAGTTGTTCGGGAAGAACTCGCTTTATTAAAATCAAGTGTGTAATGTTATCATAAAAATATGGCGGATGAAATTATAAGAAAACCAGGGAGAGACATAGGGTTAATACTTCTTGTTTTGATAATTTTAGGCGTTATTTGGTTTGTACAAGGCGGCCCTCAGCAGGGCGCGCCACGAAGCCCTTTTCTTGATGTTGAACAGACTAAGTCCGGCAGTTTTGAGATTTCTGAAAGTGATAAAACTGATTTTTTTGAAAATTCGGGCACAGCCGAAAAAGTCAGCAGCAACGCAAGCGACAAGGGTAAAATTTCTTTGTATACGCGCAACGCGAGAAACACTGATCCTCAAAAAGAATATATAGAAATAGGCGCTTCAAAATCCAATCAGCAAGGGCTGGATATAACCGGTTGGATTATAAAAGGCCAGCAGGGTCTTGATTTGAAATTGCCGCAAGCGGCCAATTTATTTATTAGTAATCAGGTCAATGCGGAAAGTGACATTATTTTGTCCCCCGGAGATAAAGCTATCATTATTACAGACAAGAGCCCATTGGGGCAAAGTTTCCGTTTGAATAAATGCACCGGTTATTTTAGTCAGAATCGCGAGTTTGAACCGTATCTTCCGCAGGAATGCCCTTATCCTAAAGACGAACAATGGCCAGCTTCTCTTAAGCCCCAATGCCGGTCTTATATAGACACTCTCGCGCGTTGCCGGGCCAATTTCACGATTCCTTTTGGTTTGGATGACCAATGTGTAACAAGTATAAATAAAATCTTAAGCTATAATTCTTGTGTTGAGGCGCATAAAAATGACGCAGATTTTTATAAACCAGAATGGAGAATTTATTTGAACAGAAGCGCGGAATTGTGGAGAGACAAATGGGAAAATATAATTGTGCAGGATAAAGAAGGTAATATAGTTGGCAGTGTTGCCTACTGATTCAGTTTAATTTAGAGAAAATAATATAATACCGGCCGCCACGGCCACATTTAAAGATTCTTTTTTTCCCTTCATTGGGATTTCAATAATGGCGTCGCATTTTTTGATGATTTGCTTGGAAAGCCCGCGCACCTCATTGCCTAAAATTAAAACTAGCGGATATTTTGGTTTAAAATTTTTATAATTTATCGCTTTTTTGTCTTGTTCTACCACAACTATTTTAATGTTCGAAGTTGAACTTCGAACATTGGAAATTAGGGTGGAGATGTTTTTGTGTTTTTCCCAAAGGACGGTTTTCTCCGCGCCGAGCGCGGTTTTTGGAGCCGGTTCCGGCGTGTAGCCGGTCAGGAAAATTTTTTTCACACCGGCGCAATCAGCCGTTCTAAAAATAGAGCCGACATTATACAGACTGCGGACGTTGTGGAGGATGAGATATATTTCTTTGTTTTGAGACATTTTAATGTACCCCGTGAGGGATTCGAACCCCCGACCGTCTCCTTAAGAGGGAGCTGCTCTACCAACTGAGCTAACGGGGCTTATGTATGTTTATCTGCGACCGAACAGGCGCAGAAAGCGTCCGGCTTGATGACTGCTTCCAAGCCGAAGCCCCTGACCATGCCCACCACGCCATCTACCAGATCTTTGGTGGAGCCATTTCGGCCAATATCAATATGCACCGTGATTTTATTATCCCAAAAAGATTCTTCGCCCAATTCGTCTTTCAGCTTGCTTTTTAGTTCCTGCGTCAATGTGATTGAGCGCATGGCTTCTTTGTAAATTCTTTCTTGGAGACCGTGGCAAAAAATTCTTTCCGATTTGGTCCAAAAATAACGTCCGCCGTTGCCCACCCTCAGAACCGTAACGGCCGTCACAAAAAAAGGATTGATGACTCCGGGAGAATCTGTTCCTATTGTAATTCTATAATCGGCATTTGGTTTTTCATTAACATAGCGGATAATTTCTTTGATAAGCTGGTCAAAGTTTATTCTTCTTTTTATTGTGCTGTTGTAGAAGGTGGCATTAACACTCATACGGTTTATAAAGGAAGATCTATTGAAAAAGCGCCGGGGCCTAAAACAAGAAGAGCCAGCGCGCAGGCCAGAATCAATAAATCAAAATCGTAACCGCCCAAAAATCCTTGTTTTATTTTTACTTTGATAATAGCCGCGAGTATTATTAGAATTATCGCTACGGCTGCCGCTTGAGTTAAGAAACCCATGGCCAACAAGATCCCGGAAAGAAGCTCTGTTATTCCGACAAAAATCGTCCAAAATTTCGCCGGCTTGATTTTTACAGAATTGAAAAACTCCATCGTTTTATTAAATGTTTTGAATAATTTGGAATAGCCGTTTCCCAAGAAAATCAAGGCCAAAATCAGCCGTATAATAAACGGCGCCAAATTTTGATAGGCAAAAAGTTCCGGAAATAAACTTAACATAATGTTTTTACTATAAAGATAAAATTTCTTTTATTCAAGCCCGTTATTGTTTATAATAAAAGTATGGGTGGAAATTTTTTATTTAGATTTTTCCCGGTGCCGCGCTATTTGAAAATGCCGGCTGTTGGCATTGATATTTCCGATAGAAGCATAAAATATGTAGAAATGGAAAAAGTTGGCGGCTTTTTGAGATTAAAAAAATTCGGCGACAAGAAAGTTGAGAAGAGGGCGGTGGAAAAAGGAGAAGTGAAACAAAAAGAAATTTTAATAGAGACTCTTCGTTTGATAGAAAAAGAGACGAACAATAAATTTGTTATAGCTTCTTTGCCTGAAGAAAAAGCATTTTTGAAGATCGTTCGTCTTCCTTTGATGTCGCGGTCGCAGATTAGAAAAAGTCTAGAACTTCAATTGGAAGAAATTGTTCCTTTTTCTCCGGCAGATATTGTTTATGATTTTGAAATTGTTAAAAATCCGTCAAAAAAAGACAGTCTTGAAATTGCTCTTAGCGCTTTTCCCAGAGAAATTATTGAGGATTACGTTGAAATTTTTGAAAAAGCTGGTTTTATTCCGGTTGTTTTTGAGCTGGAAACGCAGTCTCTTTTTAGGGCTGTGGTTGAGCCGGATTGCAAAGATGCGGTTATGGTAATAGATTTTGGAAAAACGCGAACCAGTTTTTTGGTTGGAGAGGAAAGTGTTGTTAAATTTGGTTCCACCGTAAGTGTCGCCGGAGAGAATATTGACAATGCTTTGGCAAAAAAATTGAATTTGAGTATTTTTGAAGCTGAAGAATTAAAAAAAAAGAAAATCCTTCGGAAGACAGAAGAAGGGGGCGACTTTGAGGTTATCTTGCCCGTGGTTTCGGTAATAAAAGATGAGATTGCCGAAGTTTCAAATTATTGGCAGACATACGCGGAAGAACAAGGGTTTAAAAATAAAGAAATAAAAAAAATTATTCTTTGCGGCGGCGATGCCAATATGCCGGGACTTACAGATTATTTGTCCTATGGATCAAGCAGGCCGGTAGAGGCGGCCAATCCTTGGGTAAATATCTTTTCTTTTGAAAATTATGTGCCGGAGATGGAGCATCGGGAATCTTTTATGTATGCCACAGCCATAGGCCTGGCTTTAAGAAATTTTTTGAGAGAAGTATGATAAATTTACTGCCATTAAAAAATAAAAAAGAGCGCAATCGTGAATTTTTAAGGCGCTTAATAGTTGTTTTGGGCCTGGGTTTTTTCTTTTTGGCGCTGGTGGAGATTGTTTTGTTGCTCGCCTTATCTTCTCTTGCGGATTATTACTCAGGAAATATTAATGAACAGTTATTGTTTGTCAAAAAATTTGCCGAAACAAAAAGTTTGGCAAAAACAGAAACAGAAATTCAGAATTTGAATGACTTAATGGCCGTGTTTCAAGAAAATGAAAAGAAAATTTATTTGGTTTCGGGCGGCATTTTGGAAGTTTTGAAAGTTTTGCCTCCTGGCCAAGTTAAAATAAATTCTTTTCTTTTTGATGCCCTGGAGGGCAAAAAAACTTCGCTAAAACTCTCTCTTGAGGGTCGCGCCGACACAAGGAAAGGATTGATGGATTTTGTTGAAGATTTAAAATCAGAAAAATATTTTAAAGATATAAAATTGCCCATATCAAGCCTTTTGACGGAAAAAGACGTGAATTTTTCTTTAATGCTGGAATTATGACGATTAATAATAAAAAATTTTTAATATCTGTAATACTGGCCGTTGTTTTGAATTTGGCTTTTTGTTTTTTGGCCTATTTGCTGGCAAGGCAAATAAATTTTAAGAAGAACTCTTTTTTGGAGACAAAAAACAGCATTTATTTTTACGAACAAAGGATTAAAAATATTAAAGATATTAAAAAAGAACTGGCATTAAGGGCGGATAAACAAAATGATATTAAATTGGCTTTTTTGAACGAATCATCAATTGTTGATTTTATTGAAAGAATTGAGTATTTGGCAAAGAAGGCGGGGGTTGAATTGAAAACGCGCCGGGCCGATATCGCCGGGGGCGTTGAAGAAAAACCAGTTTTCGATATTTCTTTGAAAGGCGCTTTTTCCAATATTTATTTCTTCGTTTCGCTTTTGGAAAATGACAAATATCAATTAAGTTTCCAGAGAGTTTATATACAGAATCCGAAATTGGAAAAATATTGGGAGGCCGATTTGGAATTAAGGCTTTTAAGTTTTGAAAATGATTAAATTTGAAAAAATAAAATTTGATCCTTATTTTTGGTGGGGCGTCGGCCTGGTTGCTTTTTTGCTGTTGTTTATTGTAATATTGGTTTCAAACGTCTGGTTCTTTTTGGCGCTGAAAAAAGATTTAGATTCAGCGGCGATCGTTGAGGATACGGAGCGAGCGGCTATAAATGAAGATTTGTTTAGGGCGGCAAGTTCCAGGATTGACGAAAAGAAACAGGCGTTTGACAGGATATTAAAAGAGGGAGTTAAAATTAGCGATCCCTCCCCGTAGTTCAACGGACAGAACGGGGGCCTTCTAAGCCCTAAATGGGGGTTCGATTCCCTCCGGGGAGATATTTTGGACGATTAGCTCAGTTGGCTAGAGCGCCTCGTTTACACCGAGGAGGTCGGGGGTTCGAGCCCCTCATCGTCCACCAATCACAAACTTTTATTAAATTTGTTATAATAAAATAATGGATGACACAGAAGAAATAAAAAGATTATTAAAGAAAAACCTTGCGTTTTCCGAGGAATCGTTTAATATTTTAAAGAAAATACAGCGAACGCAGAGGTTTAGCAAATTTTTAACATTTTTGAAATGGGCTTTAATAATAGGTTTGTCTTTGGGCTCTTATTATTACATCCAGCCGTTTATTGAAACTTTTTATCAATCTATGGGTCAGATTAGAGAAGATGCTTCTAGTTTGGGTCAGGCCGGCCAGGCAGTGAAAAATCTCCCGCCGGATATTTTGGGGAAAATACAAAACGTTTTTGGGAATTAATGAAGCCGAAGTAGCTCAGTGGTAGAGCACTTCTCTGAAAAAGAAGGGGTCGCGAGTTCGATTCTCGCCTTCGGCATAAAATTTTGCTACTCGCTTTTGATTTTTATTTTTTGAGATTTTTCTTTGTTGGTTTTTGGCAGTTTGATTGTCAGCAAACCGTTTTTTAGTGTCGCTTCGGAATTTTCCACATCAATTTCCTGCGGCAAAAGAATTGACCGCGAAAAGCCGCCCCAATAAAGTTCTTTGTAGTAATAGTTCTCTTCGGAAACCTCTTTTATTTTTTGACGCTGGCCTTTTATGGTTATCATATCTTGAGTTATTGAAACATCCAAATCTTCCGGTTTAACCCCCGCCAGCATCGCTTGAACTATAATTTCAGAAGGCTTGTGGTACATATCAACCGTTAACTGTCCTTCCCCTTCATCCATCCAGCTGTTGGTTTGTTTGTCGGCCTGTTTATCTTTTTTGGCCGCTGGCTTGTCTTCGTGGCGGCTAATTAGTTTTTCCATTTCTTCTTCCACATTATCGTGAATTGAGAGATTCCCGGTTAATCTTTCAAAAAATGAACTTGAATTTTTGGGCATATTTTTTTTGTTAAATTTTAATATTTTATTTATTTTTTATTTTTTTGATTCGTTCAAAAACCAGAAGCAGTATAATTATTAATATCCAAAGCGGTAAAAATACCTGAAAAATATTTTCCCCGCTACTTTTAATTATAAAATAATTAAAGACAGTATGCAACAAAATCGCCGTGATTATGCCCAAAAAAATATTCCGCAAATATTTTTTTGGGCGGAAAAAAGAAAAGGCAATGGCGCCGCCAATGGCCGATGAACTGAGAATATGCAGCAAAGTGGCTCCGGCAAACCGCAGATTGCCGGTTATAAGCCCCGCCATAAGCCCGTAATCGTTGATTACGCTGATCAAAAAAATCACATTTTCCAGGGCGGCAAAACCCAGAGCCGCGGTTATAAGGTATATCAGCGCGTCAACCGGTTCGTCAAATTCTTTTTTGTTGAGGGCCGTTTTTTGCGCCGCCAGATATTTTGCCGTTTCTTCAATCGCCGCCCAAACAAAGAGCAGCAAGAATCCATCAAGCGCCGTTGTCAAATTTGCTTTTTTGAAAACAAAAAATACCGCTTGTTCAGACAGCAATGCGAAAGCAACGACGGCCATGCCGGCCAAGAAGGTGAGGATTATCAGCCGCCGCGGCTCGGGACGAAGGCGATCCTCTTTCAGCCAGAACCACAACCATAATAATGCCGGCAGAATGCCGCCCGACAAAGCGAAAAATAAATTAGTCGAGGTCATTTAATTTATTTTGGATACTTTTCTATTATTAATAAATTTTTTCTGTTGGGTAATTTAGACCAGATTTCTTCGGTAATGAACGGCATAAAAGGATGAAGAAGTTCTAGGCAGGTCGTTAAAACCAATAAAAGCGTTTCCGGGTTTTTGTCTTGGCTTTTTTTATACTCCTCAATATATTTGTCGCAAAATTCGCGCCAGAAAAAATTGTATAAATCATGAAGCGCCGGCCCAAATTGATATTGTTCGATGTTTTTGTCGGTTGATTTAATTATTTTATTTAACTGTTTTAATATTGGTTCATTAGAATTTGTAATTTGTAATTTGTAATTTTCGTTTTGTGCTAGCACAAACCGACTGGCATTCCAAATTTTATTGCAGAATTTCTTGCCGGCCAAAACATGTTCTTCGGCCCAGTGTATATCCTGGTTGCCCATCATCTGCCAGATTAGACCGAAGCGTGTAGCATCCGCGCCGTATTTTTCAATATAATTCATCGGATCCACTCCTGTTCCAAGCGACTTGGACATTTTTCTTCCTTCTTTGTTTAAAATAGTCGGATGAATTAATACGTTTTTGAAAGGTGCTTTTTTTTCAAATTCAATTCCTGAAAAAACCATGCGCGCCACCCAGAGATTTATGATGTCGCGAGCCGTGGACAAAACATTGGTCGGGTAAAATTCTTTGATATCTTTTTTGTTCATCGTGGCAAAAGGCCAAAGAGCCGACGAAAACCAAGTATCCAAAACATCCTCTGAATTTTCAATGGGAATTTTGTGTCCCCACCAGATTTGGCGTGAAATGCACCAGTCTTTTATGTTGGAAAGCCAGTCCAGATAAATTTTTTCCCAGCGCTTGGGATGAAAAACCACTTTGCCCGATTTGACGGCTTTGATTGCTGTTTTGGCCAGTTGATCCATTTTCAAAAACCATTGCAGGCTGGGCAGATTTTCAATAACACTCCCGCACCTATAACAGGTGGCGAGGTTGTGAGAATAGTCTTCTATTTTCTCTATTTTATTTCCCAAATCTTTAATAATTTGTTCACGCGCGTCTTTGATGGAAAGCCCGGCGTATTTTCCAAAAGTCATTTTACCAAATTCGTTAATTATTTTTTTGGATGGCAATTCATGTCTTTCTCCCATTTCAGAATCAACTATGCTGTGAGCCGGGGTTACCTTTACTGCGCCGGTGCCAAATTCTTTTTCTACGGCTGCGTCGGCGATAACAGGAATTTCTTCTTCAACAATTGGTAAAAGTACTTTTTTGTCTATTAAATTTTTATACCTTTTGTCTTTTGGGTTGACGGCAACAGCTGTGTCTCCAAGCATTGTTTCTGGTCTTGTTGTTGCGACGGTTATTGGGCCACCTGCCTTGCCGGCAGGCAGGTATTTTATATAATATAGTTTCCCTTTTTCTTCTTCGTATTCCAGTTCCAGGTCAGATAAACTAGTTTGGCATTTGACACACCAGTTGACTACTTTTTCCGCGCGGTAAATCCAGCCCTTTTTGTAATAATGCAGAAAGGCCTGACGGACTTTTTCTTGATAATCTTCATCCATGGTGAAACGGGTTCGCGACCAGTCGCAGGAAGCCCCCAGTTTTTTTAGTTGGTTTAAAATTTCATTGCCATATTTTTCTTTCCATTCCCAGATTTTTTCCAGGAATTTTTCTCGGCTTAAGTCGTGCCGTCTTTTGTTTTCTGTTTTCAGTAAATTTTTTTCCACGACATTTTGCGTGGCAATGCCGGCGTGGTCAGTGCCCGGAAGCCAAAGGGTTTTGAATCCTTCCATTCTTTTTTTGCGTATTAAAATATCTTGAATCGTAGCGTTGAGGGCATGGCCCATATGGAGCGAGCCGGTGATATTTGGCGGCGGCAGAACAATAGAAAAATTTTTACCAATGTTCGAAGTTGAACTTCGAACATTGAGATTGTCGGGGTTAAAAAAGCCCGATTTTTCCCAAATCTTGTAAATTTTTTCTTCAGTCTCTTTTGGGTCGTATGGCTGGTTGAAACTTGACATAAAAACTTTTATATGCTTAACTTCTCTGTGGATACATAAATTATCGCATAAAAAGGAGATTAGGCAATGCATGAAGACGTAGTAAGAAGGATTGTGGAGGTTTTGGAGGAGGTCCCTTCAAAAAACAGAAACGCAATTTTGTTGAGGGCGAAAGCCCATCTTCACCAAAAAGAATTCGAGGTTCACAAAGAGCTTCAGGGTTTTTCTAGTGAGGGTTGTCCTGCCGGTTGGTTTCCAGGAGATTGCTGTGATTAATAACTAATTTTTAAATTGCCAAGAGCTTTTAATCCCATCAGCCGTGACTGATGGGATTTTTTATTTGCCTTGAAACGAAAATAAGCGGCTAAAGCAATCATGGCCGCATTGTCGCCTGAAAACTTAGTAATTGGTAACAAGTAATTAGTAATTGGCAGTTCTTTTTTAATTTTTCGTCCAAATTGTTTGCGAAGTTCTTTGTTGGCGGCAACACCTCCTGCGACTATAATAGTTTTGGCTTTATATTCTTTGGCCGCCCGTATTGTTTTGGAAATCAAAACATCAATTACCGCCTGCTGAAATTCACGGCAAATGCCGGGCGCTAGTAATTTGTAGTTGGCAACTGGGAATTTTTTAAGAGTATATAAAACTGCGGTTTTCAAGCCGGAAAAAGAAAAATCATAATCTTTTGAATTTATCATCGGCCTAGGTAATTCAATGTTCGAAGTTGAACTTCGAACATTGGCGAGTCTCGAGATAATAGGCCCTCCGGGGTATCCCAAATTCATCATTTTCGCCACTTTATCAAAGGCCTCACCGGCGGCGTCGTCGCGGGTTTGTCCGAGAATTTTGTATTTCAGCCAATCTTTTACGAGAATTAATTCCGTGTGTCCGCCGCTGACTAGCAAGGCTAAAACAGGAAATTCTAATTTTGGAATTTCCTGTTCGCCCTCTTTTCTGTTTTTAAGAAAAACAGAAAAGAAATGCCCTTCCATGTGGTTTATGGGTATTAAAGGTTTACTCCATTTTTTCGCCAATTCTTCAGCAAAATTAATGCCTGTCCATAAGGCTGGTTCTAGCCCGGGACCCTGGGTAACGGCGATAAGATTGATTTTTTTTTCTGGTTTTTTAATTTTTGCCCGCGCCAGCGCTTTTTTTAAAACAACGGGCAAATTTTTAAGATGTTCACGCTTAGCCAAACTGGGCACCACTCCGCCCCATTCGGCATGTATTTTCACCTGCGAGGAAATAACGTTGGATAAAATCTTAAATTCCTTTTTATCCGCGCTCAAAACGCTTATTGCCGTTTCGTCGCAGGAAGTTTCTATGGCTAATATTCTCATCTTTGTATAATATAAAAATAACAATTATTATCAAAGAATCACAGTATCATAAAAAGGATTAAGATAAAACCAAAAAAAATTGCCATTTGCCATTATCGGGTGGGCGGAACCGACGGCGTTTCTCTTGAGATTGAAAAACGCAAACAGATTTTGGAGAAACATGGTATTGAAGTTAAATTAATTGCCGGCAAGCGCAGCCGTGGAGCGGATTATATTATAGAAGAGCTGGAGTGGGATGACGGCATTATTCCGATTATTAAAGAAAACGGGTTTCGTTATTTTGAGAAAAAATATTTGGAGGCAGAAGAGTTAAAGAGAAAGATAAAAAAAGTTTCTAATATTATTGAAGAAAAACTGGAGGTTATTCAAAAAAAAGAAAAGTTTGATTTTGTTTTAATTCATAATATTTTTTCGTTTGGCGGCCATATTGCGGCCGCCAAATCTTTTGCAAAGTGGATTGAGAAAAATAAATTGCCGACTATTGCCACACATCATGATTTTTTTTGGGAGCGCAAGGAGTTCCGTGCGCCTCGCGGTGAATATTTAAAAAATTATATGGAGAAATATATGCCGCCCCAGAGTTCTTATATTGAACATGTTGTCATAAATTCTTTGGCCCAGCAGGAACTTAAAAAAAGAAATAATATAGATTCCGTTATAATTCCCGACATATTTGATTTTAATCAAGCACAATGGAAAAAAGATTCTTTTAGCCGCGATTTTTTAAATCAATTTGACATAAGCCCCAATGATTTAATTATTCTTCAGGCAACGCGCGTGATACCGAGAAAAGGCATTGAAATGGCCATGGATTTTACTAAAAAAATGCAGGAAAATATGGCTAAATTGCGCGGCAGGAAATTGTATAATGGCAAAAGGCTGGATAAAAATGCGGAAGTTGTTTTAGTTGCGGCCGGTTATGCGGAAGATGAAAAACAAGATTACTTATTTAAGCTTAAAACAAAGGCGTTTGACCAGCGCATTCGCGTTAAGTTTATTTCTAACTATGTTAAGGCTGAACGGGCTTTTCATGGCGGCGCTAAAACATATTCGTTGTGGGACGCCTATGTTTATGCCGATCTCGTAACTTTTCCCAGTATCTGGGAGGGGTGGGGCAATCAGTTTATTGAGGCGGTATTTGCAAAAAGGCCGATTGTTGTTTTTGAGTACCCTGTTTTTAAAAAAGATATAGAGCCTGAGGGTTATAAATTTATTTCTTTGGGGTCAGGGGCGAGAAAAAATGAAGAGACGGGTTTTTATGAAGTGCCGGATAAAAATTTAAAGAAAGCGGTTGAAAAGGCAACTCGGTGGTTTTTGGATGAAAATTTAGGTAAAAAACTTGAAACCAATTTTAAAACTGGTCAAAAATATCACAATTTTCATGTTTTGGAGAATTTTTTGGCGGATAGATTGAGATTACGGCAGTAGAGAATCAGTCCATTCTTTTCGGAGTTGTTCCGATTTTTTTTGTTTTTTCCACAATTCGGAGACAAGCTCTTCGCGCTCTTTTTCCGCGTCTTTGAATTCTTTTGAAGGTAATTCGTTTCCCCTCATTTTTACATCCAAATCATTGATTTTTTTAATCAGTTTGTCTATCTCTTTTTCCAGCGAGCTTATTTTTTCTTTTATGTTTTCCGCGTCTTGTTTGAACCTTTCTTTCATATTTTGATATTATGCTTCTTTTTAAAAAATTTAGCAAGAATGAGGCGGAGGATACAGGATTTGAACCTGTGAGGGGTTTCCCCCAACCGCTTTTCGAGAGCGGCGCCTTAAACCACTCGGCCAATCCTCCTTTTGTTAGTGCAATTTACGGCCCCACGGGGAATCGAACCCCGATTTCCACATTGAAAGCGTGGCGTCCTAACCGTTAGACGATGGGGCCAGCTTTTGTAATTTTGCCCTAATTTAATTTGGAAGTCAAACTTTGGCCTATCATTTCCTCGGGTTTTTGGACTCCAAGAATTTCCAGAATCGTTGGCGCTACGTCTGTCAGTGTTCCGTTGGTTTCTTTGTACTTTTTGGCTATTTCTTCCGGCTGGCGCGGGGTTGGCCGGAGCCAACTTTTCCCTATCAGGTAGAAAGGCACCGGATTGGTCGTGTGTTTGGTTCTTTTTTCTCCGCTGAGCTTGTAAATTTTTTCTTCAACATTTCCGTGGTCCGCGGTTATAACGGCCGCGCCGCCAAGGTCAAGTATTTTGGGAACAATTTTTCCGATACATTCGTCTAAAATTTCAACGGCCTTAATACAGGCTTCAAAATTGCCCGTATGCCCCACCATATCGGCATTGGCAAAATTAACGACTATAAAATCATAAACACTGAGTTTTTCCAGAATTTTTTCCGTTATTTTGCGGGCCGACATTTCCGGCACCTGGTCATAGTAGGGCGTTTTCGGAGAAGGAATTAATATTCTGTCTTCATTTTCAAAAGGTTCTTCTTGTCCGCCGTTAAAAAAATAAGTGACATGGGCGTATTTTTCATTTTCGGCAATATGAAGTTGTTTTAAGCCGGCCAGCGATACAATTTTGGCCAAAGGATTTCTGACTTTAATTGGCGGAAAAGCCACCAGAGCTGGCAGTTCCGGAGAGTACTCTGTCATGGTGATGAAGCTAAGGTCGGCAACTTTCTTTCTTGGAAATTTATCAAATCCGGTTTGGATAAAGGCGGAAGTGAGTTGTCTTGAGCTGTCTTCGCGGTAATTAAAGAATATTACGGCGTCGCCGTTCTGTATTCTTTCAGAATTTTTATTAAAACCGGGTTCAACAAATTCATCGGTTAGCTCTTTTTTATAACTATCTTCTATGTGCATTGAGGCGAATTCAAATTCTTTGCCTATTCCTTCCACAAAAAGATCGTAAGCTTTTTTGGTGAAATTCCAGTTTCCGTCGCGATCCATGGCAAAACGCCGTCCTATCACGGAGCCGATTTTTATATTTGGATATTTTTTTTCCAGCCGTTGTTCAAGCTGGCCGAAAAACTTGGCGCTTTCGTTTTGCGGCGCGTCTCTGCCATCGGTAAAAAGATGCAGATAAGTTTTTTCAATGTTGTTGTTTTTTGCCAAATTAAGCAGGGCGTAGAGGTGGTCGGTGTAAGCGTGAACTGACCCGGAAGAAAAGAGTCCCATAATGTGCAGGCGGCTTTTGTTTGTTTTGACGTGTTTTACGGCTTCCACAAAAGCTTCGTTTTGTTCAAATTTGCCGTCGTGAATGGCCGTAATTATTCTTGGTAGATGGTTATATATTATTCGGCCGGATCCCAAAGCTAAGTGCCCCACTTCGCTGTTTCCTTCTTCGCCCCAAGGAAGGCCGACGGCCAGGCCGGAGGCTTGTAAAGTCGTAAAAGGATACCATTTTTCTATTTCGGAAAAATTTGGGTGGGCGGCCAGTTGCCACGGGGATTCGGTGGCGTGGCTGTCATACCCAAAACCATCAAGGATTATTAAAACAACGGGTTTCATATCTTTATTTTACCAATCTTTACAAAAAAATAAAAATCTGATAAAGTTAAAATGCGAATATAGATTTTTTTAAATTTTTGAAATTATTAATTTAACTTTACGAAAAAATCAATCATATGGATTTATTGACACTTTTGGGAGTGGCGGTTGCTTCTGTGATTTTTGGCGCTGTACTTGGCTATTTTCTTCGTCATTTAATAGTTTTACAGAGGAAAAGTTCTATAGAGCTGAAGATAAAACAGCTCTTAATAGACGCTAAGGCAAAAGCTCAAACCGCCCTTGAAGAGGCTTCTAAAAAATCAGAAGCCATAATTGAGCGCGCCAAAAAAGAGGAAAGATCCGTTACTTCCCAGATTAGAAAATTGGAGGAGCGCGTGGCCAAAAAAGAGGAACTTTTGGAGAAAAGACGCGCCGAAATTGATGATGACGCAAAGAAAGTCAGAGCGAAAATAGAGGAGGTCAGAAAAATACAGGGGAAATTAGCTCTTTTGGACAAACAAAAGAACAGCGAGCTGGAAAGAGTTTCCAAGCTGTCGGAAAAAGACGCGAAAGAAGAACTTTTAACCGAAGTGGAGAAAAAATATCAAGAGGATGTTTTGTTAAAGATGCAAAAATTGGAAACAAGCGGGCAGGAAAAGATAGAAAGCAGGGCGCAGGAGATTTTAGTTTCTTCAATACAGAGATTGGCTTCCTCAACTGCCTCGGAAATTACCACTTCCACGGTTTCAATTTCGTCGGACGACCTTAAGGGTAAAATTATCGGCAAGGAAGGCCGCAATATCCGCGCCTTAGAAAGAGCCACCGGGGTGGAATTGATTGTGGATGACACGCCCGGCTCGGTAGTTATTTCAAGTTTTGATCCGTTGAGGCGCCAGATAGCCAAAATTGCTCTGGAAAATTTGATTCTTGACGGTAGAATTCAGCCGGCGCGAATTGAGGAGATGGCCGGCAAGGCGAAAATGGAAGTGGAAAAAATGGTTAAGGAAAAAGGCGAGGCGGCCGCTTATGAAGCGGGGATATTTGATTTTGACCCGCGACTTTTGATGCTTTTAGGCCGGCTTTATTTCAGGGTTAGTTACGGCCAGAATATTTTGCAGCATTCGGTGGAAACCGCGCATTTGGCGGGAATGATTGCTTCCGAAGTCGGGGCGGATGTGGCTGTTGCGAAAAAGGCGGCCTTGCTTCATGACATTGGCAAGGCAGTTGATCATGAAATCCAGGGAACTCATGTGGGAATTGGCAGAAGAATTTTGCAAAAATTCAACGCCGGAGAGGCGATAATTCGCGCCATGGAAGCGCATCATGGGGAATATCCTTATACCAGTCTGGAATCCGTTATAGTGCAGACTGCGGACGCTATTTCTGCCGCCAGGCCCGGCGCGCGCCGCGATTCTTTGGAGAATTATCTTAAACGGCTTGAAGAATTGGAGGGTATTTCTAATTCTTTTGGGGGTGTTGAAAAGTCTTACGCCATTCAGGCAGGCCGTGAAATCAGGGTTTTTGTGACCCCGGAGAAAATCAGCGATCTGGAAGCCAAAAAAATGGCCAGAGAAATAGCCAAAAAAATAGAGGAAGAGATTAAATTCCCCGGAGAAATAAAGGTGAGTGTGATTCGGGAGTCTCGAGCGGTGGAATACGCCAGATAGTTGTTGACAATAATATATTTGTTATAATGATGGTATCTTTAAAAAGCTTGCCGGCAGGCGGGCAGGGTCGATTTTATAAAAATTGATTACTGAAAATTTTATGATGAATAAAGCTTCAATGATAGAAAAAGTCGCCGGAATGACTGGCGGCAGCAAGGCCGATGCCGAAAGGATTGTTGAGGGCATTTTTGGCGGAATTGTTGATGAACTGAAGAGCGGCGGAGAAGTTTCTATCGCCGGATTCGGGATTTTTTCCGTCAAAGACAGGGCGGCGCGCGAAGCGCGCAATCCTCGCACAGGCGAAACAGTCCAAGTTGCGGCAACAAAAGTTCCGAAATTCAGAGCCGCCAAGGCTATGAAGGATGCTGTAAAATCCTAGTTTCATCTTTCCGGAAAGATGAAACCCTCCCGCAGTCTTGCGGGAGGGTTTTTTTTGTTGTTTGTTCTCTAAGAAAAATTTTGCGGTTCACAATTTACAACGAAGCGACGCTTCGTTGTGGCTACTGTGAAAAGTGTTTCTGTGCGGAGTAGTGGACGACGTTAGAACCTCTTTTCGAGGTTTAGTTGGACGCAGTTTGGCGTGGGTCACCCCTGGAGAATGTGCATAACGTTCACAATGTTCATTTTTCACAAAAGAAACCCCGAAATGAATCGGGGTTTTTGAGCGCTCGGCCGAAGAAAAAATCTACTTGCTTTTCTTCTTTGGTTTGTTGGCCTTCTTTTTGGGCTTTGCAATATAGGGTCTACTTGGCATGCTATTCACCTCCTTTTTTGATGATTTTCATGTCTTTGTCCCAACATCCAGTAAGCGTTCCATCTGGATGTATCACGTATTCATCAACACCATCTGTGACCTGATTGTATTCAATAAGCCTTGTCTCATCAATGGTTCTAAATTTGACGCTCACAGGCTCGCATCCAGGCAAAGTATACCAATACCATTTGTTTATATCATAATAGTTTCCCGTCACTCTAGAAAGAGTAAAACGTGGATTATTCTCCAGTGCATCCGTGATTTTAGCAACTGGCACAAGATTTGATTTGTAATACTCGATATATTCGTATATTTGTTTCGGATACATCAAATTTACATCTATATCAACCTTGCTCAATTCACGGAAACAGAAATGCGTTATACCTTGTTTTACACGTTCCTGAATATAGCGTTCTATCTGTTCTACACTATCTACGCCACCTTTAATAAGGTTGCAATTCAAGCGAAAGTCTATAAGTTCATTTTCAAATTTGGCCAAATCAGAAGGAGTGGGAAGTGTATCTTCAAGATCATGTCTTGATAGAAAAATGTGTGTTCTGATTTTGAGTCTACTGAAAAAATCCGGAACAGGGATAGATCCATTTGAACCTATTCCTGTTTTATAAATGCGATCTTTATAAGCATTACTGAAATCAACAACCGCTTCGAGTAAATCCGGACGTATAAATGGTTCGCCTCCTGTAATTTTAATATAAACACGTTTTTCACTGTCTTCTACGGAATACCTAAGTCTTTCAATGATTTCTGATATTGGAGCCTCTTTCTCCTTATTAAACCTAAAAAGGCAAAAAGAACAATTCCAATTACAACGATATGTCGTTATCAAATAAATATTCTGAAAAGCATACGGTTCAATGGATTTCATAATCACCTCCTAAATTATTTCAAATCTGTAAAAACTTTATTCGTGTGTCGTTTTCTATAATCAAGACACAAAACTAGAAGCCGTTCATAATTAAATCCTTTAAGGTTGCCTTTTTGGTAGATATCTCCTTGTTCATACACATTGCATAAAAATTCTTTTTTGCCATTTTTTCTTTGCAAGAAAAGACGACAATGACCATCTATGATGATGTATCTTGCTTTACCACCAACTTCCCAAATCAAAACGTCAGGTTTTTCTACGTTCTCCCAGCCAATTCTGGCAGCTATCTTATGACCTTTTTTCTGTCTTTTTTGGCTTATCTCATTTATGCAAGGGAGGAGATCGCTTTCGTGTATTTTCAGTGTTTTCAAGTGCCAACCTCCTTTATTATTTTATGTCAAAAAGCATTTAAGATTATTTGTAATGGTATATTATTTTGTAGCAAATGTCAATGCCTTAAAGATAAATAAGCCCATACAGGTTCGATTCTACGGACCTGTTTTTTTGACAGGAGAGTACACTTTTCTACCAAAACATGGAGAAACATAGAAGAATATAGCAAAATAGTAAACTAGTGCGGGCAGGGAGAATCGAACTCCCGTCTACTGCTTGGAAGGCAGTCATTCTGCCACTAAACTATGCCCGCTTGTGCATAAATTGTTAATAATCAGTGCAAAATTTGCGTGTCCGATACAAAATGTCTGATAGAATTCGGAGAGCCGGGACTCGAACCCGGAATCGCCCGCTCCCAAAGCGGGTATGTTGGCCATTACACTACTCTCCGTTTTGTTTCATATGAAACAATTTTAATCTCCTAATATTATATTTTCCAATACTCTTATTCTGCTCTGTTTTGTCGCAGGATTAAAATAGACTGCGATTATATCCACTTGAAATTCTAATTCTCTATCGTTATCGTTTTGTGTTTCATGTGCCCCGTCATTCGACGGGGTAAAAAACTTTTTCTCGGCTAAATACGTATTAATGGTTCGTTCCAGTCTCTTTCTTTTGAATCGATGAACATTTTCTTCCGGTAGATAATTGTCAAAATCTGTTTCATGTGAAACACTCTTAACTTCTATAAAATGCAATATTTTCTTATTCTGAGTTTTGTCAAAGGATTCGGCTATTATATCTATCTCTCCCCATTTTTTTCTGTAATTTCTTTCCAAAATCTTATATTTATGTTTCACAAGATGTTTCACAGCAATATCTTCTCCAGTTTTGCCAATTTTTATATGAGAAGCCGTATTTTCCATGAATCTTGTTTACTCAATCGGCTCAATGCCTTTGCCCGTGACTTTTCCTTCTTCGGTAGCTTGGGCGATTGATTCGCCGGCTCTTGAGCGAATATCAAGTTTCCAGCCGGTTAATTTGGCGGCCAGTCGGACATTTTGGCCTCGTTTCCCAATGGCTAAAGAAACCTGGTCTTCGGCAACCGTTACTATGGCTTCTTTCCCCCTTGGTTTTATTTCAACTTCCACAACTTTGGCAGGGGAAAGAGCATTGGTTATAAAAGCCTCTGGCTCGCTTGACCATTCCATGATATCAATTTTTTCTCCTCCTAATTCAGAGATGACTGTGCTGACCCTGACTCCTTTTTGCCCAACACACGAACCAACCGGATCTATTTCTTCTTTGTTGGAAATAACGGCTATTTTTGAACGCGAACCGGCTTCGCGCGCCACGCTTTTTATTTCAACCACGCCACTGCTTATTTCCGGCACTTCTATTTCAAATAGTTTGGTGAGGAATCGCGGGTGGGACCTTGAAAGATAGATATTTATTCCTTTGGGGGTTTGTTCAATAAGGAAAATAATGGCCTTAATCCTTTCTCCCAGCCGATATCTTTCCCCCCAAACTTGTTCTTCTCTGGGTAAAACGGCCGTAGCGCGACCTAAATCAAGGAAAATATTTCCTCTTTCCATTCTTTGAATTATGCCGCTTACCACCCCCCCTTCTTTGTCTTTGTATTCTTTATAAATTGATTCCCGTTCAGCTTCGCGGATGCGCTGAATAATGACTTGTTTGCCTGTCTGGGCGGCTATGCGGCCGTAATCTTTCTTGTTTTCCAAGGGAAAAATCAGTTCTTCTTCCGGCCTTATTCCCTTTTTTATTTTTTTTGCTTCATTAATCATAATGTGCCGTTCAGAGTTGAATCTTACTTTTTTATCTTCTTCGTTTCCCTCGACTTCTTCTGGCGTCGGGGTTTCCTCGTCTTCCTCGTCTTCCGGCTTAATCATTGTTTCATCAACTACTACTTTTATCTGTGAAAATTCTGTTTTTCCGGTTTTTAAATCAAACTTAGCCCTTATTATTTGGCCTTTTTTGCCATAATCCCGTTTATAGGCGGCCGCCATGGCGTCTTCAATGGTTTCAATTATTTTTTCTTTTGATATGCCGCGTTCCACTTCTAATTGTTCCAGTGTTGATTGCAGTGCTTTTAGGTCCATATTTTTAGATATCGTTTATTTAATAAATAAGTCCGTTTCACTAGGAACGGACCTTCTATATTTAATAGTATATTATTTTTAAGCCTTGTCAAATTGTTTTAGTCTGTTATATTTGAAGTAGAATTTTACAAAGGAGGAAAAAATGCCACCAGAATTTACATTTCAATTTCTTTTGATATTTTTGTGGTTTCCCTTTTGTTTGGGGGGGATAATTGGTCCGTTTTGGGAAAGACACCAAAACAAAAAATATGAGAAAAAAAGTCTTGAATTCGAATTCGAATATTAAAGAGAAAAAGTATTAAAAACGGGGATTAAGCTCCCTGTTTTTTGTTTTTCTGAAAATTTTTTAGTATGTCCAAAATTACCTGTTCAATATCAATGCCGGCCGGGCAGTTTTTTTTGCAATTTCCGCATGCCACGCACTGGGCTTTGCCGTATTCTTTGTAGGCCCTGACGAATTTGTGAAAAAACCAGTTATAATAACGTTCTTTAATTGAGCCGTGGAATTTGTGCCCGCCTGTGATTTGTGAAAATTCCGGCAAAGTGCAGGCGGTCCACCTTCTTATTTTTGTAGCCCGCGTTTTATCAATAGAGCATTTATCTCCTATGGAAAAGCAGTGGCATAACGGACAAACATAGGTGCAAATTCCGCATCCGAGGCATTGCTGGCCTAGTTTTTCCCAGATTTCCGGACAACCTTGCCATGACCATTCAACCGCGTCTTTTAAAAGTTCTGGGTCTAAAAGTAATTTGTGAAGCTCGGGTATTGGGGGAGCCGCTTGCCCGCCACAGTCCCGCAGAATTGCGGGATGGAGGAGGGGCGAGTTAGTTTTTTTGAAAAATTTATTTTTAGCGATTTTTTCTCCCTTTTTGCTCAAAACATGCGCCTTATATTTTTCTTGCCCTGAGCTTGTCGAAGGGATTTTTTCCAAAATTAGGTCAATTTCTTTGTGGGGCATTGTTTCTTCTGTTTCTGTAACTGAAACCACGGTCGCGGCCTGCCTTTTTTGGAAATAAAAAAAGTCCGGCTTCGGAGTCTTCATTATTTCAGCAAGCTGGGCAAGGGCGCCGGCCGCTTTGGGGTGCAAACCAAAAAGAATAAACTCTTCGGTCTTTTTGGCGGCCAGTAATTTTTTTTTGTTCTTGTCAAAAACGAAAATTTCTTCTTCCGGCGGCAGAAAATATTGTTTAAATGGCAGAATATCTTTTCTGGCGTCAATGACTATGAATTTTTTCGTCAGTTCTTTAAGCCACTCCCCAATTTTTTCTTTTTGTATAATCAGCATATATCTATTTTATCTTGTTTCTTGAAAAAAACAAAAACCCCCGTAGTACTGCGAGGGTTTTTTATATTGTCAAAATATATTAAATATGGTAAAAGTTTAAGCAATAGTTAGGTAAAGCATCTTGACAACAAAAAATACGACGGAGGGTTGAATGAAAAAAGGAGATATTTTGCATGGGTTCAAGATAGTTAGAATCCGAGAAATGAAAGATATGGGTGGAATTGCAATTGAGGCGGTTCATATGAAAAGCGGGGCAAAACTTTTGCATCTTTCGAACAACGATGAGGAAAAATTATTTTCCGCTATTTTTAAAACACCGGCTATTGACAATACGGGCAGGACGCACATTTTGGAGCATATGGCGCTTGGGGGATCAAAACGGTTTGCTGTCAAAGATCCATTTTTTGCCATGTTTTATAAGAATAGCATGAATACCTTTATGAACGCTTTTACCGGTCGCGATGTCACTTTTTATCCGTTTACGACCACCAACAAAAGGGATTTTTTCAATTTGGCAGAGGTTTATTTGGATTTAGTGTTTTTCCCAACACTTAGCAAAGAGTCGTTTATGCAGGAAGCCTGGCATCATGCGCTTAAAGACCCGAAGAATATAAATTCAGATCTTGTTATGGGTGGAATAGTTTTTAATGAAATGAAAGGCGCCATGTCTGATCGCGGCCGATTAATTTTACAAAAAAGCACTGAATTTTTATTTCCAAACAACACTTACGGGTTTAATTCTGGCGGAGATCCAAAGTATATTCCTACACTTACCCATAAAGAATTAATCGCTTCTCATCGCCAGTATTACCACCCGGCTAATTGTCAATTTTTGTTTTATGGGGATGTGCCCACAGAGGAGCTTTTTGAGTTTTTAGACAAAGAGTATTTATCAAAGTTTAAAAGAATAAAGATTAATATTTCCATTGCCGAGCAACCTCGCTGGGAAGAACCAAAATATGTGGAAGCGCCGTTTCCAATATCGGAAAGTGAACCACTGGAAGGGCAAACAGTGGTAACAATGCATTTTTTAACAAATCCAACAAGCGATGTTTTAACAACATTAGCCATGGACCTGATTGCTGATTATTTGTTGGGAAGCGATGCCGCGCCGTTAAAAAAGGTATTGTTAGAATCAGGTCTGGGGACTGGTTTGACGCAATTTTTTGGGTATGGAAAAGACCAGCGCGAC
This sequence comes from Patescibacteria group bacterium, assembly GCA_018819015.1. Lineage (GTDB taxonomy): Bacteria > Patescibacteriota > Minisyncoccia > JAHISW01 > Tagabacteraceae > JAHJQY01. The sequence goes on along the minus strand of JAHJQY010000016.1, from coordinate 7,862 downwards.
ACGGTTTTTTTTGTCGGGCTTAACGGTACCGAAAAGGAACACAAAGATAAAATTGTTGACTTAATTGTGTCAACATGCATGAAGATTGCCCGAAAAGGTTTTGAGAAAGAAAAAATTGATCTGGCCTTACATCAGTTAGAGGTTGAATATAAGACTATTGAAGGTGAGGGGTATCCATATCCAGTCAGTCTTTTGTTCAGGATTCGTTCTTGGGTTCACGGTGTTGATCCTGTTTTTGCCTTAGAAATTAATAAACATATTGATAAACTGAAACATTCCATAAAAGAAAAAGAAGGATTTCTTGAGAATATTCTTACTAAAATGATTATTAATAATCCGCATCATGTTGTGGGTTGCTGGTTTCCTGATAAAGATTTGGCAGATTGTGATGATGGTGATTTTCAAAAAATAATGCAGGAAACTAAGGCCGGCATGACAAAAAAAGATTTGTTCAAAATAAACGAAACAGCGGAGATGTTAAAGAAAAAAGCCGGAGAACCAGATTCGCCTGAAGCGTTAGCCACATTGCCGCGCTTGCCTCTCGGGGATATACCGACAAAGCCGTTATATCTTAAAACAACGGAGGATTCTGGTGTGGCGGGTGCAACTCTGCTTCATACAGAAATGTTGTCAAATGGCATGAATTATATAGATGTGGCTTTTCCGATACCAGAAATAATAGAAGATGATCAATTGACGCTTTTGTTGCCGTTTTTTGTTGAGGCGGTTTGCGGGATGGGGGCTAATGACCAGAGCTATGAAGTTTTGGCTCACAGAGAATTATCTGCGACAGGAGGTATTTCTGGGCGTATTCATGCCGCGGGAACTGTTGAAGACACGTTTTGCACAAAATCTTTCTTGGTTTTTTCTTCAAGCGCTCTCGATCGTAATTTCAAGGCCATGCTGGAGGTTTTTACCGACAGAGTGTTAAAAGCTGATTTTGATGACAAGGGGCGCCTGAAAAATATTCTTAAACAAGAAATAAATTGGCAAGAAAACAGTTTTATTGAGAGCGCTAACTCTTTTGCGGCACGTTTCGCTGCCCAGCATTTTTCAAGAAATACCAGGATTAAAGAGATGGTTGGAGGCATAACTCAGCTTAGATTTCTTAAAAAGATTGCTCTTGACTTTGATTCTCTTTATCCGGTTTTGCTTAAACAATTCGAAATATTTCGTTCTTGTTTTTTGAGCGAAAAAAATGGTTTGTTGGCGAGTTTTGTGGGGAGTGGCGATAATCTGGTGATTTTTAGAGATTATTTAAACAATTTAAATAATCATAAAACCAAAAAAGATATTTATTTCGCATCTTTGTTCCCAAATCTTGGAGTTATCCAGAAGTGTGGCAAAAGTACGGGTGTTGGGATTGCCACTGCAACTCAAGCAAACTATAATGCGTGCTCAATGCCTGTTTTTGAGCTTAACGAAAAAAAAACCGCCGCGCTGTTTGTTTTAAGCCATATGCTCTCCGGTGATTTTATGTTTCCCAACATTAGACTAAAAGGAAACGCCTATGGTGCCAGAGCCATGTTTGATTCTTTGAATAAAGTTTTTGGTCTTACTAGCTACAGGGATCCTCATATAATAGCAACCTATAAAGTTTTTGACCGCGCTTTTGATTATGTTAAAAATGAAATGGATCTTAGCGTTGACACATTAGAACGGTTTTTAGTTAGCGCATTAGGTTCTGCCAATATGCCAGTTCGTCCCGCAAATGCTTCTTGGGCCGCGCTTTTTAGGCATTTAACGGGCCAGACTCAGGAATATAGAGATAGATTCTGGTTAAATTGTTTATCTGTAACAGAAGGTGATATTGGGGAGTTGATGCCTCTTTTGGAGAAAGCTTATAAAAAAGCTTGTGTTTGCACGGTTTCCGGCGAAGATAGACTCAAGGAAGTAAAAAAAGAGTTTAATTCCGAGCTGGGAATTGATTTAGAGATTATTTCTTTGACTTAGTGATTTAGTTTTGAAATTAAAAACCCATCGCGTCGCGCGATGGGTTTTTTTTAATTTCATTACCCAAACATTAGCCAGGCGGGTTTGAATATTAAGAGTAGTCCGATTAGGGTCATTAGTATTCCGCCCACCAAACAAGAAAATCGACTGTATTTTTTTGTAAGATGTACATTTTTCAGTGTCAGCATGGCAATGGTAAAAATAATTATATCGTCCAGCATAAAGAAGAATATATATAAAATTAAATATGAATAGTACTGCGGGGCGGAGAGATGGCTTAGTGTTAGGACTTGCGTGTAGACAGCCGGAAATCCGGCGGAACATATCAGTTCCACTAGGTTTACCGCCGCCGCCAACAGTATGATGCCGGCAAGGGCAAGCCAAAATTGGTTTTTCTGGGTGATTTTTTTAAGTTTGTCAAAAATTTTCTGCTGTTTTTTGTTTTCTGAAATTTCGCAGACATCAGCCTTGCCTTCCATGTATTTTTTTAGATAATAAATACCGCTTACAACGGCAATTAAAGCTATGGCTATTCTTATCCAAAATATAAAACCGATAAACAAAAGCAGGTTTAACCAGGCGGCCATAAATAGGAAATAAACTAGAGATGATGAGAAAATGAAGGTTCCGCCCAGAATCCACATTCTTTTTTTGTTTTTCATTCCCAAAAGCAGGCCGATAAGAAATATCAAAACCCACATGGAGCAGGGATTGAATCCGTCAATGCCGCCTATAATGATAGTGAACAGGGGCAGGGATAAATTTTTTATGTTTGTTTCTCCCCAAAAAGGCAGATGGATATTTTCCGGAGCGGAGGGTTGTGAATTTTGGTTTTCTTCGCATTCTTTTTGGTATTCGCTGATAAGGGGGCCGGCAATGTCCGGGCATTTTTTCGCGCGGTGCTCATTTATCAGATTTTTTATCAGCGCGCCATGCGTTTCGTCGTCCTGATAACCAACGAAGAATTTATTGCCGATAAAAGTAATGGGTATATTGCTGATATTAACGAACAGCTTGTCCGACATTCTTTTTAAAAGTTCCTGATTTTGTTTGTTTTTGGTGATTTCATATTCTTTTATTTCTATGTCAGGGTCTTCCAGTTTTAGTTTTTCCAAAAACGCCTTTTCCTTGGCGCAATGAGGACAGCCGTCGGCTTCAAAAAAATAAATAATGGTTTTTTCTTGCGCTAAAACAAGGCCGGTTGTAAAAAACAGGGCCATAAAAACGGCGCCTATTAAAATTTTTTTGGATAACCCCATATTTATTTTGTTATTGTATCTCAAAAACTTTTTCTTTGAAATGCCCGCCCTTGATTAAAGAAATTTGTGAAGGCGGCAGGCCCAAAAACTCCGCCAGTATTTTGGCAACCGCTTTGTTGGCTTTGTCTTCTTTGGCCGGCTCTTTGGTTTGAATTATAAAATGATTTTCGTCAACCTGTTCTATTTTGTCGGTTTTGGCGCCGGTTTTCACAAAAACAAAAATTTTATCCATACGAGTTATATTATCATATTGTTTAAAATGTTCGAAGTTCAACTTCGAACATAGGGGCGGATGCTTGCTAGATTTTATTTTTTGTGCTTTGCTGTATGGTAGATTTGAAAATTGGAAAAATGGGGAGGTTGTATGATGAAAAAGATTTTTTCGTGGGCAGTAAAAATTGTTTCATCTCCCTTTGTGGCTGGCGATAAGCCCGAAGACGCGCTTCGGGTGGCGGCCGAGCTGAATAAACAAGGAGTTGATATTATCATTAATTTTCTTGGTGAAGATGTTTTGACAGATGAGCAGGCAAAAGAAAATGTAAAAATCTACTGTCAATTACTCCACGAAATTAATACCAGAGGGCTAAGGGCTCGTATTTCTATTAAGCCTACGCAATTAGGCTTACCTAAACATATAGGTTTAAAGCTTGATAAATACGCTTATCGTTATAACCTTGCGGATTTGGCGAAAGTCAATCTTTATTACCATATTCCCCTTGAAATAGACATGGAGGGGCCGGAGACAGTTAATGAAACAATTGCTTCAACAATTTATTTGAAAGAATGTTTGCCAGAATTGGATTTGCGACAGTCGGTGGCGATGAATTTTAGCGATAGTTTTAAATGGGTTTTTGATTTGACTTCTTGCAAGGTAAAAATACGCCTTTGCAAGGGGGCGTATGGTGGTGACTTAATCGGAGAATCGGGTTTGCGAAAACGGCTTCTCAGCGCTTTTTTATTTTTATTAAATTCTAGCGCCGATCCGGATGTCGCAACTCACGATATGGGATTGATTGGCACGATTTGTTTTTTGAAAGAGAAATATTCAAACTGTCTTCTTTCCGGATTTCAGTTTTTGCTGGGATTTCGGAGGCGGACAAGGAGAAAGTTGGTTGAAGGAGGTGAGCGGGTAGTGGTTTATGCGCCTTTTGGGACAAACCGATTACCGTATGCCAAGAGGCGATGGAAGTATTTGTTGAAAAATCTGCCCTCGTTTTTGTTGGGCGATTAAAATTTTGTTGAAAAATAGGCCGGCGTTGCGCCGGTCTTTTTGTTTGTTGCGCGTTGTATGATATTGTATAAATTATGATATTATATAAATATTGATAAATTATGATAAAATAAAATTAATAAAATAAAAACTATGCCAAATCAAACCACAAAACAATTATTAACCACTTTCGCCATAATCATTTCACTATTTCTGGTCAATCAAGCCATCATGGCCTGGACGACTCCGACTGGAGCGCCGCCGTCAAGCAATGCCGCGGCTCCGCTGAATGTCAGTTCCACCGCTCAAACAAAATCAGGAGGCCTGTATTCTTCCACAGACATGAGAGCCCCCATATTCTACGATCAAAACAACACCGGTTATTACACAGACCCGGCTTCAAACTCCTGGCTTTATAGAATTTATTCCTATGATGTCAGGTCGGATATTTTCTATGACAGAAATAATACCGGCTATTATGTTGATCCGGCGAGCACATCCAATTTTAATACGGTTCAAGCTGTTTCATTTTTGTATAGTTCAGATGAAAGCTTAAAGAAAAACATCTCGGTTATACCAAATGCTTTGGACAGAGTCTTAAAACTAGAGGGCGTTTCTTTTCAATGGAAAGACAATAACAGAAATGATTTGGGCTTAATTGCTCAAGATGTGGAAAAAGTATTTCCGGAGCTGGTAAAGACCAATGATTCCACCGGCTTAAAATCCTTGCAATACGGCAATTTAGTCGCGCCCTTAATTGAAGCAGTCAAAGAACAGCAAAAAGAAATCAAAAGCCTAAATGAAAGAATCGAAAAATTAGAAAAGAAGCAGTCACAGTGAAAAGATTTAAACAAAATTTGTGGGCTCTTGGCGCGGCCGGCGCGGTTTTTTTGGTCACGGCCGGAGCGGTTTACGCGCTTGATGCCTGGCATACCGGCTTCCGCATAAACACGGAAACCAAAAACGTCTATGTTGGCTCCGCTCAAACTTGCTACAAAGTAACCAACACCAGCGGCAACTCCTATTTTATACCCACCAAGACAATTGCCGAGTGGAGTTCTTTTTTTATCCATCTGCCCGGCGGGGCGTCTGTTGGGCAGTGCCAACGGCTTCCAAAATGTGGGCCTGCATGGCTATTTAATCATCAGTGTATTGGGCCGGCCGGGGAGAAGGCGTGTCCGATTAATAAATCATCAAATGCAAAAAGTTTGCAGGAGTGTCTTAATTTTTGTCAATCAGTAATGGGCGCCACGTGTTGCGGATATACCACGATAGGAGGGTTTTATTGGGATTGCACAGCAAAAGGTTGTTTTTCTCCTAGGTCAACACGCGGCTGGGGAGGACGGAATTGGCAACATTACGCAATTTCATGCAGTGAGTCCGACGTAGTCTATGTGCCGCCAGCTCCTCTGCCAGCTCCGGAAGCAACCAAAGCCTGCACTGCAGAAATGAAAATAGCCAACCATTCGTATATTGTATGCGAAAGCACTACTCCGAGTTGCAATGGCGGCGGTACTTGCGTTAGAAAAACTCAAAGCGGATGCCAAAGTTGGTGCGAATGGATAAGAAGCTGTCCGACCGGACGGCAGCCCTGCGGCACTGCTGGAACCGATTTGGTATGCCATTGGGGCGGATGCACAAGGCTTTGTTTCGCCAATGACCCGGATGGCCGATGCGAATATACGGTTAGGTGGAAAGGACATTAACGGGTATCAATAAATTTTCTCATTGTAGGTCGTCATAATAAATTCACACAAAACAAGCTATCGCTCCGGTTGTGTGATTGTGTTAATTTCTTGAACTCGCCCTATTTTAATTTGACTTTTTTTGCGAATATAATCGACATGACTTTATTTTCTATCAAGATTACGGTATAATGCCGGATATGGATATGGAAATTAAGCAAAAAGAATTGAAAGATTATTTTAAGAAAAGAAGCGATGTTTCAATGGCTTTTATTTTTGGTTCTTACGCAAAGGGCCGTGAAATTTCTGAATCCGATTTTGATATAGCTATTTATTTTAAGCCAGAAGGTAGAAAAATTGAGTGGGAGGCGGATAAGGTGTATGCCGAGAAAAGCAATATCTGGCAGGATCTTGAAAAAATCGTTAAAAAAAATGTTGATTTGGTTATTTTAAATAACGCGGCTTCTACTATAGCCTTTGAAGTTCTGCAGACCGGAGAGCCTATTATAATTAAAGACAAGGTGTTGTATTGGAAATTTCTTTCGCAGGTTAGTTTTGAAGCAATCGATTTTAGGAATTTAGTTAAAGATTATTTGGAAATTAAACAACGCTCGGCTTCTCTTACAGAAAAAGACAGGGTGGATTTGTTGAGAAAGGCAGATTTTTTGGAAGGAGAGCTGGGGGATTTGTCTAAATTTTCCGGTATTGACCAGCAAATTTATCAATCGGATTCTTCAAAAAGGAGAGACGTGGAAAGGTGGGTGGAAAATATAGTAAATTGTTCTATTGATGTGGCCAAAATTCTTTTGGCATCGGAAAAACGGCAGGTTCCGGATACGTATAAGGGGTTGTTAAGATCATTGTTTTTGTTTCCCGGGTTTGATAAAGATATTGCGAGAGATTTGTCAGAATTTGCCGAATTAAGAAATTTATTATCGCACGAGTATTTGGATATCCGTTTTGGGCAAATTAAAAAATTTATTGATGAGGCGGGTTGTTTGTATGGCAAATTGTTGGATTTTATTAAACAAATAAATTAATTTAAATCACACAAAACAAGCTATCGCTTCGGTTGTGTGATTGCGTTAATTTCTTGAACTCGCCCTATTTTAATTTGACTTTTTTTGCGAATATAATAATATCAAATAAAGGCCCGAGAGAGCTTTTAAATTTGGAATATGACTACTGTTAATACAAAAGAAAAAATTGTTATTCCGAAAATGGAATACCTTCGTTTGAAGAAACTTGACCAACGATTCAGGAAATTTTTGACATATATGGAGAATTTTGTGGATATTCGCGAGGCTCGAAACGAAATAAAACAAAAGAAAATAATCCCTCAAGAGAAATTATTTGAGAAACTCGGTTTTTAATGAAAATTTTTTATGCTCATAAAGCCGCCAAGCAATTAAAAGATTTGCCTCGCGCGGTTCAAAAACGCATCATAGAAAAGATGCGTTTTTACGTAAGCCAGGACAATCCATTAAAATTTGCCGAACACCTTACGGATTATCAGGAAGGCGAATTTCGTTTTCGTATCGGAGAGTATAGAGTAATTTTTGATGTTGAGAGAAATAATATTTATGTTCTTAAAATTAATAAACGAGATAAAGTTTATTGATAAAAACTATTTTAATTTGACTTTTTTTGCGAATATAATAATATTAAATAAAGGCCCGAGAGGGCTTTTAAAAAAGCCAAAAATAGCAGATTATGTTTAATAGACTTATTGATTATTTGAAAGGCACGAAAACC
>JAHJQY010000015.1 GCA_018819015.1 Patescibacteria group bacterium | reverse complement strand
GTGGCGCTGGGGGGTTACGCTTCCGAGAAATTGGTTTTTGGTGAATTGACCACCGGCGCGGCGGATGATTTGAAAAGAGCGACTGATATCGCCAGGTCTTTGGTTGTCAGATATGGCATGTCTGAAAAAGTCGGGCCTATTTCATTGGTGGGAGAAAACGGTTTGATTTTTTTAGGAAAAGAATTGGGCGCGGACAAAGATTATTCCGAAGAGACAGCGTCGTTGGTTGACAGTGAAGTCGGCAAATTTTTGAATGAAGCCTATGCACAGGCTAAAGATATTTTGGAAAAAAATCGGGAGGCTCTTGATACCATTGCTTCGGAGTTGATGAAGAAAGAGAGCATAGAAAGAGATGAGTTTGAAAAATTGATGAAAAAATTTAGAACGGATGTGTAGCTCAATTGGCAGAGCGCAGAGCTTATACCTCTGTGGTTCCAGGTTCGAGTCCTGGCGCATCCACTAGGGAACCTTGATAAAAAAATTATGGAGGCAGAGGAATGGTCGATAAAGATTATAATTTTGTTGTGGAAAAAATTGGTGAACTTGTAGAAATATTTCTGATAAAAATTGATGTGATATTTTTCCCGCCCCAGCTGGTGCAAATAAGCAATATTTCTAAAAAAGCCATTCGGCTTTTAAAAGATTCCAAAGATGGGAAAATTGTTGTGGGTATTCTCGCGACAAATCCGGATACGGGGTTTTATTCAAAAGTTGGCACTTGTATTACTCTTGAAAAAATTGACGGGGAAATGATTGAAATTAGAATATCTCGTCGTTTTGATGTTTCGGAGTTGAAATTAGGCAAGTCTGGCGTTTTTGAGGTTGAAGCAGAGATTGTTGTTGACAAGGAACTAAGCTTAGCGGAGTTAGCGAAAAACAATTCAAAATTATACGAGTATTATAAAAAGACTATGATGAGAATGGAAGGGGTGGTTTCCGATTTTCCTGAACGTCAAATATTGGACAAATATCCTGTTGGTGAACTGGCAGACCGTTTGGCTACTTATCTTCTTGATGATTATTTTATACGGCAGGATATTTTGGACACCCTTGAGGTAGAAGATCGTCTGGAAAAGGTCCTAAGTTATTTGAATAGCGAGATTGACCGGCGAATTCTTATTAAGAACCTTGATGGTTTTGAGCATTTGGAACAGGGGCGCGGATTTGCGAATAATAGCGATGTTGAAAAATTCAGAAAAATTTTTGCCGGAATTAAAGACACGCTTGTTCCGGAAGCGCGAGACAAGATTGAAAAGCAATTAGAACTTTTGGCCAGAATTCCGGTTAATCAAGCTGGATATGATTATATTTTTCGTTGGCTGGATTTCGCGCTGGGATTTTATTCTTTAAAACCAACGCAAGACAATCCGGATTTTGATAACGTTCGAAAGGTTTTAGAGAATAATCATTTTGGGCTTGAGAAGATTAAAAAAAGAATTTTTGAAGAATTGGTTGTTCGGCAGTTAAAACCGGACAAAAGGGGTCCGATTCTTTGTTTTGTTGGCCCGCCGGGCACAGGAAAAACTTCCATTGCTCGGGCGATTGCCGAGTCTTTGGGAAGGAAATTTGTTAGTCTTTCTCTTGGCGGCGTTAATGATGTGGCCGAAATAAGAGGTCATCGCATTACCTATGTAGGGGCGACCGCGGGCGGTATAGTGGAAAATATTAACCGCTCCGGCGCCAGCAACCCCGTCTTTGTTCTTGATGAAATAGATAAAACTGGGGAAAAAGGCGCTAAGGCAGATGTGGCGGCCGCGCTTCTTGAGGTATTGGACCCGGAACAAAATTATCGTTTCAAGGAGCACTATCTTGATGTCCCGACCGACTTTTCAAGGGTTATGTTTATTACAACGGCTAACATCCTTGACACTATCCCCCCAGCTTTGCTGGACAGGATGGAGGTTATAAAATTTTCCGGCTATACTTTTGATGAAAAAATTGCCATAGCCAAAAAAATTTTGACTCCTCGTCAAAAGGAAGAAAATGGGATTAATGTTTTGTCCGGCTACGCGGAAGTAAGTTTTAAAGATGAGGCCGTGGCTGATATTATTGAATTTTATGCTTCCGGCGAAGCTGGCGTTAGGAATTTGGAAAGGGAAATTGGAACTGTTTTGAGAAAAATCGCAATAAGTTTATGTTTGGGAAAATCGGAGATGGATATAGTCGTGGATTCTAAAAACTTAAGAAAAATTCTGGGTCCGCCAAAACGATTGTCAAAAAAATTGGAAGAAACTCCTGTCGGAGTGGCCACCGGGGTTGCTGTGACCCAAAGAGGTGGAGAGATATTGTTTGTGGAAGCCGTTGTTGTTAATAAAGAAGGCAACGGTAAATTAAAACTTACCGGTAAATTAGCAGACGTTATTAAAGAGTCGGGGGAAGCCGCTTTGAGTTTTTTGCGTTCACATTGTGACAGCGCGCAAGAGAAAAGAAAAAGCGATTTGCACATCCATATTCCTGAAGGCGCTGTTTCCAAAGATGGACCTTCGTCCGGCGTAGCCTTTGTCAGCGCTTTGTATTCCTTGTTTGAAAACAAGCCGATTAAAAAAGGTTTGGTTATGACCGGAGAGATAACTCTTTCCGGAAAAGTTTTGCCGGTCGGCGGAGTTAAGGAAAAATTTTTGGCGGCTTTGCGCGCCGGCGCCACGGAATTTATTCTCCCATCTGATAACAAGAAAGATTTAAAGGAGATTGCGCCGAAAATAAAAAAACAAATGAAAATTCATTTGGTTAAAACAATTCAGGAAGTTTTAACTATTATTTTTGAATGAAAAAACCCCGCCCAAGGCGGGGTTTTTAAGTATTGACCCCGCCTGTGGCGGGGTTGACAAAATACCGTCAGTTGCTACATTATTAGTGAAAACTTGAAAACTAAATAATTACGGAAGGAGTGAATTATGAAAATAAAGAAATTGAAGCCAGAAGAGCTTCGAAGGGAATGTAAGGCTGAATTAATTCCAGACGAAATAGAGGTTGTGAAGAATTTCGGACTCGGACAAGAAAGGGCCGAGGAGGCTCTCAGGCTGGCATTGGAAATTCAAGAAGATATTTTTAACCCTTGGGTTGTTGGAGATTCCGAGATTGGCAAGACTGCGCTGGTCAAAGGAATTTTGAATGAAATTGCTCCAAGTCAGCCCTTGGCAATGGACCTCTGTTTTGTAAATAATTTTACGAACGATTATCGTCCAAATCCAATATTTTTTCCCGCCGGCGGAGCGAGGGTTTTTAAGAAGGAAGTCCGCAATCTTACAAGAGAATTAATGTCAATGAATATAGAAGCAAGAATGTGGGAAAGAGCAAGAAGTAAAAGGGACGAGTTACTGAAGGTGTTCAATAACCAAATTGAAAAGGATGGTTTTAGAATAGAAATTAAGCCTTACAAGGGAACTATTATTCCCATTGTTTACTATGAGGAAGATGGCAAGGAGTGGACCGATGCTCTTGTGGAGAGTGGGCAGGCAATGATGCCCGACGAAGAAAGAAACAGACTCAAGGAAATTTTTGATGAATTTAAAAAGAGTAAAGGCTGCACCAGTTTTTTTGAGATGGTAGAAAAAGTTCGCAAAAAAGTTGAAACAAAACTTGAGGAAATGGGCGAAGAAGGCATGAAAGAATTGAAAAAAGAAAAAATCAAGAAGGAGTTTGCAGAACTTTTGGAAAAATACTCTGAAAATGATGCAGCTTTGGATTTTCTGGCCTCAATGGAAGAGGATGTGAAAGATAATATGGGCTGGTTTGACTGCATGGGTTCGGAGCAGATTTTTGCTGCCGGCAAATGTCAGGGCTGCGCCGCGGCAGGAGTGGAGAAGTGCCCCATGCATGGACCAAAAGGGGTGTTTGTCCGCTACGAAGTTTCTGTTTTGGTGGATAATAGCCAAACAAAGGGCGCTCCCGTCATCTTTAAGCAGGTTAATTCTTTTAATGATATTTTTGGGAGCGTAGACACAGAAATTTCAATGGGAGGCCATCAAGCTCCCGTCTATTCATCAAATCATACGCATATCAATGCGGGTGCGTTAATTCAGGCCAATGGGGGATACCTTGTCCTGAAAGTGAACGACATGCTTGCTCAGCCGTATATTGTCCCAGTTCTTAAAAAACTTGCGGACACATTAAAATCGGGCGAGATGGAAATAGAAAGTTTGCCTTCAATGCTGGGCCTTGGCGGAAATATTGTTCCCCTAAGACCCGAGCCAGTTCCGCTGAAGGTTAGAGTTGTTCTAATAGGCAGTGAAGCTCAGCGTCAAGCTTTGTTGCAAAAATATGCTGATGAGCTTATTAATCTGTCGCGTGTTTTTAAGATAAAGGTTCAAATGGAATTGGATATGCCTTTTACCAAAGCAAACGTAGAAAAGCTTTACGGTTTTGTGAAGGGATACTGTGAAAAAGAGGGTCTTCCTGTTTTTGACAAAGAAGCTTTGGCGCGCGTTGATGAATTCAGTTCTGAAATAGCGGATTCTCAAGAAAAAATTTCGCTAAAAACAAACAGAATAAAAATGCTCTTGAAAGAGGCCGCTCATTACACAAAAAAGGATGGGCGCAAGGAGGTGGCGTTAAAAGATATTGAACTGGCCTTATCTGCCAAGAGAAGGCGCCATAGCTTGTTTTCGGAAAAAATGCAGGAATATATTTTGGCAGAAAAGTTCAAAATTTCAACCGAAGGTGGAAAGGTTGGTACAATCAATGCTCTGGCTGTTTATACTGATGGGGAATATTCTTTTGGTAGGCCGGGCAGAGTTACTGCGGTTGATTTTTCAGGGGGAGAAGGGATTGTCTCTGTTGACCGTGAAGCAAAAATGTCCGGAAAGACTCACACAAAGGGTTCGTTGATTTTGGAGAATTGCTTTAAGAATATTTTTGAAAACGATGATTTTGTGTTAGTTTTTGGCGCTTCTATTTCTTTTGAGCAATCATATGGAGGCATTGATGGCGACAGCGCTTCAAGCACAGAGCTTTATGCTCTACTTTCCGCATTTTCAGACATGCCAATTGATCAGGGCATTGCAGTAACCGGTTCGGTTAATCAGTGCGGGGACGTTCAGGTTATAGGCGGCGTGAATCTGAAAATCCAAGGATTTTTTGATATTTGCAAGGAGAGAGGGCTAAATGGTAAACAGGGAGTGATGATTCCCGAAGACAATGTGAAAAACCTAATGCTTGACAAAGAAGTTGTTGAAGCGGTTCGGTTGGAGAAATTCCATATTTGGCCCATTTCTCGGATTGAGCAGGGTATTGAAATTTTGACAGGCATGCCTTTTGGCGGTAAAGACTTTGAGGGCGAGTGTATTTATAAAAAGGTTTATGAACACTTGAAGAAAATGTCAGCCAAGGCGCAGAAAAAAGGAACAGGAGGGACAAGTAAAAAAACTTGTTCTTGCGATTGATTTAACTACAAAAAGCGGCTTTTTTAACGGCCGCTTTTTTATTTGGGCTTCTATTGACAGATTGTAAACAAAAACGCTATATTTTAAGGGAAGTAACAGGATAATCTTTGAAAATATAATATAGAATATAGAAACAGAGAGAGGTGAAATGTATGGATACTGATGAAAAGAAAAAAAAGATTGAAAACGAAATCTCGTCAGTTTTTGATGAACTCGCCGAGAAAATAGCTGAGCTTGAAAGAGTTTTTGAAATAATTGAACAGCTTGAGGAAAAGATTAAAGCAGTGGAGAAAGATGGCGAGGAAAGACTTCTTGAGTCTGAAAAATATTATAAGGATAAAATCCTTGTTTTACAGAGCGCCATAGAAGAGCTCGTGGATCAGATTGAACAGATATCCGCGCAGTCTCAAAATCCTCCGGTTTTTACGGCTTGTTTTTTGAGGATGGGCGAGGATATCAAGTACACTACAGAAGACAAAAAAGATGTCATTATAAAAAATGCCTGGGTTTTGGCCAAGGGCAAGAAACAGACGATTGGCATAGAGCCGACCGTTGACTTAAAAGAACTGAAAAGGGGACGAGAGGTAATGGTCCGGAAAGATCCGCAGACCAACGAGCTCGTTTCACTTGTCAAGGTTCTGCCTTTTGGCCTTTCCGGCGGAGAAGACATTTTTCAGGTTAAAAGAATAGAAAAGAAAAAAGAAGGTGATTTTGCTATTATTGAAACACCCGGCGCAATGAAGCATCTTTCAATTTGTGAAGATTGCGAACCGCTTGAGCCCGGAGATAGGGTCCTTGTTAGCAGAGAATACGATTTGGTGGTTTGCCATGCTCCGGCTATGGAAGACGAAGTTGACAGGAAAAAAATTGACCCCGTTGGCTATAAGGATGTTGGCGGTTTAGACAAGCAGATTATGGAAATAAAGGAAGTCGTTGAACTGCCTTTTAAGCAGCCTGAGCGCTTTGAAAAACTGGGCATAAGGGCGCCAAGAAGTATTTTACTTAAGGGGCCTCCCGGGACAGGGAAAACTCTTTTGGCCAGAGTTGTCGCCAATGAAACGGATTCGGTATTTTTTTCTCGCAGCGGATCGGATTTTAATCCTGAAGGATATCGCGGCGCGGATGTCGCCAAGCTAGATTTGTTTTTTGAAGAAGCTGAAAAAGCGAGAAAAAGGCTGGGTAAAAAATGCGCCATAATATTCATTGATGAAATAGATATTTTGGTGCCGGTAAGAGATAAGCTGCATTCGGGTCAGCATGATGTTGAAACATTGGTTAACGCGTTTCTTGCCCGCATGGAGGGGCTGAAGGGGCGCGGCGAAGTAGTTGTTATCGGCGCGACCAACAAGCCCGAAAAGATGGACGTTCCGGCCAGGCAGAGATTTGATATCCAAGTTGAAGTGCCTGTTCCTACCGACGAGGGTCGAAAAAAGATTCTTGAAATACATACGCGCAAGATGCCGCTGTCCACGGGTTTTGACCTTGGCAAAATAATAGACAAAACACATGGTTTTGTGGGTCGCGACATAGAGCATCTCTGTATCAAGGCGGGATTAAAGGCGGACAGAAGAGTGAGGGACACCTCGGAAAATCCGGAAATTTCAGAAGATGATTTTATTGAAGTTATTGATGTTGACGGCATGAAGCCCGAGGGTCTTGGCGCATCTGTTATTACTAAGACCGGTGTTTCTTTTGAAGATATTGCAGGCCTTGATGGCGCAAAAGAAGAATTAAAATCAGAAATAGATGCCTTGCTTGGTCGAGACGAATTTTCCAAGTTCATAGGCAGGAAACCCAGAAAAGGATTGCTGTTGGTTTCAAATCCCGGACTTGGGAAAACTCTGCTGGCCAAGGCTGTGGCCGGTGAATATAAAATGAATTTTATTCCGGTCAAAAGTGCCGATGTTCATACGATGTGGTATGGAATGTCCGCGCAGACCCTGACTGCTTATTTTCAAATGGCAAAGCTTCACGCGCCTTGCATTCTTTTTCTGGATGAATTGGATACGTTGTTGCCCTCACGTGGCGGTGGGGCCGGCAGTCCGAGGGCGGACGAAAAGGTCGTAACGGCCTTTAACGTCGAAATGGACGGTGTTGAAAGCATGGAAGGCGTCGTTGTTATCGGTGCTACGAATAGACCCGATTTAGTTGACCCCGCCTGTCTTAGGAGGCTTTGTCCGACCGGTAAACCCGTTTATTTGGAACCCTTAGATGAAGCAGCTAGGGTAAAATGTTTTGAAATTCATTCCAGAAATTTTGAGCATACTTTAGACAAAGAAGATATTGATTTTGCCGAACTGGGGAAGCTGACCAAGGAACGAAAAATTGTTATAATTTTTGGTGATGGAGCCCATAAATATACCCTGCCTTTTAGCGGCGACGAAATAAGAGGCGCCTGCGAGGAAGCTCAGCGAATTGCCGAGGGAGAATTCAAAAAAACTTTTCCCGATGATTTTAATGAAAGAGCAAAAGAGTTTCGAGTTCTTCAAAAACACTTTGAACAGGCCATTGTAGGCAAGCTGAAAGAGGAAAGAAAAGAAGAGGCGGAAAGGGTCCCGGACATTCCTTCCGGCAAAGACCTCGAGGAGATAGCCGAGAGCTTGAACTTGGACGACATCTGTTTTAGTGATAGCGACGACTCGCGCGAGGCCGGGGGCATCAACAAGGATGATGAAAAATAGCAAAAGAAGCCCGGCCTAATTTAAGGCCGGGTTTATTTTTTAGAAAAACGGAGGAAAGATGAAATATAACTCAAAAGCGGTCCCGCCTTATATGGGCGAGGAAGTGGAATGGGCAATTTTGATCAGAAACAAAAGAGGAATGTATCGGTTGCCCACATACGATGAGTTTGGCAGCATGATAAATGTTTTCAGGGCATACTTAAAAATACCCATAGTGGATGGCAAGGAAAATTTTTTTGAAAATACGAAGGGCCTGTCTGGTAATGAGGATTGGAGGGTTTTTCTTGAGAAATTAAAACGGTATCAACTTAGGCGTGAACAAGGATTTTTGCCGTCCGGTTTTCGTTACTATGTAGACGGACATCATTTGGAACTTTCCAGCCCGGGATGCTGTACCCTGAAAGATCTCATTGTTTCGAGCAAGGCAGGAGAAAAGATTTTAAATTTTTCAAGGAAAGTACTGGAGGAAAAAATTTTGCCAGAAGGTTATGAGGTTAAAGTTTTTAAAGATACCTCTAACAGGAAGGGCACAAGTTTTGCGGGCCACGAGAATTATTTGATTAACAGGGAAACATTCCACCAACTAACGGATGGTATAACCAAAGAAACAATGCAATTGGCTTCATTTTTTGCTGTTCGTGTCCCGCTTTGTGGCGCCGGTCAGGTATCCATAGACAGATTTGGTAATTTTTCCTTTCAGATTTCTCAGCGCGCGGGCTTTATAGAAAGGATTCTGAGTTTGGATACGACGTTTTTGAGGCCGCTCATTAATACCCGTGACGAACCGCATGCTGATTTTGTGAGACAAAACGGTGTCAATGTCCCTGTGAAAAGGCTCCATGTCATTTGTGGAGAACCGAATATGTCGTCGGCGGGCATGAAAATGAGATTCGGGACTGCCTTAAACTTTTTGCAAGGCATTCAGGACGATATTTTTTATGATATTCAGGATGATATTGTTCTTAAAGACCCTGTTCGGGCAATGAAGATAATTTCATCCGATGTGGGCATTGAAAGAACTGTTGAGCTGGCTGATGGCAGGAAAGTTAAATTTTTTGAAATTTTGAGAACGATTAATAATAGACTCCGCTGGTATTTTGATGAAATTCGGGAGCCGACACAAGAGCAGAGAGAAATTTTGGATGAGGTTGACTACTACTGCGATGCTTTTGAAAAGGGCACGAAATATTATATGAAGATGCTTCTTCCAGAACTAGATTGGATTAATCGATTTGATGTTTGTAGTGGGATTCTTCGTGAAAGAAGAAGCAACTGGACAAAATTAGGAGAAGAAGAAAAAAACCTTGTTTATTTTAATGACCTTAGCTATGCTGACATTGATCCAGTATCCGGCTTGTATTATGCAAGGGAAAGAGAGTACAAAAAAGAAGGATTGATAAAAAAAGAATTTTCGGAGAGCGAAATCAGGGAGCGAATCTTTTCTCCCCCGACGGATAATAGGGAGTATCTGAAGGGGAACATCCTAAAAATGTTTCCAGGTTTGCGTAATGATTGGGAGATGATTTTACTGCCGAGCAATAAAGTTCTTTGGCTCGGGGATCCTTTTAGGGGCAGCAAAGAAGAGATGGGTGATTTTTCAAGATTTTTCTCTGAGGATGCTTTAATTAAAGAATTGAAGTCTCTCGGTTTTAAATTATTTGACAGGAGGTAAAACAAATGACAGAACAAGAAGTTCCGAAACACAAAGGGAAGAACATAGACCGTGACCCCGATGATGATGAAAAAAAGAATGGAGACAAAGAAGACGGCGGAAGCGGCAGGAAGACAGACGAGGAAGCAGAGAGGGAAAGAAAAATAGAAAAAGCGAGGCAAAGGGCGCGCGAGGCGCAAAAAAAAGCAGACCCGACGCTGCTCAAGAGCTTTGCTAAACAGACGATACAAAAAAGTGGTGAGTAAAATAATTACAAACCCTCGCCAACATCTGCGAAGTTGTGGCGGGGGGTTTTTTTATTTGAGGTTGACACTTTTTAATTGGCGGGCTAAGTTGAAGCTAGATTGATGAAAAAGATGTACTTTTAAAATTATCGTTTTTAAGGGAGTAGAGAAAAATGAGAAACAGGGTCTTGGGTCTTGAGACAGAAATGCTCGCTTCTTACCTATCTTTTATAGAGGAGGCAGAGTTAATATCTCAACAAACAAAAGTTTTTGAAATGGAAGATATGTTCATCTCTTTTTTGAGAGAAAAATTTGGCGAATTTTTTAGCAACGATTTTATCCAAAGAGTTATCTTGCCTAATCAAAGTCAAGTTTATCTTGACACCGGAAATAAGTTCTTGGAGATTTGTACTCCCGAATGTTCTTCTGTTAAAGACCTTGTTTTACACAAGAGGGTTGGTGATGTAATCGTTGCAAGAGACTTGAGGAGATTTAATAAACAGCTGCAAGAAAATAATTGTAAACCTGATGTCGGGCTTTATTTCCATCATATGGCCACCGATAATAAAAGGAAGGGAACATGCGGCTGTCACGAAAATTATCAGATCTATCAGATGGAGAAGGACATAAAGTATCCCCCTCGCGAGCTAGATAAAGGCGAGGGTTGGCCGGTTGTTAGCAGGGTTTTGTCCCCGTTTCTGGTAGCCAGGAAGCTTTTAGAGGGGAGTGGTTTAATTTTTGAGTCATTTTTTGGCGGTCACCCTTTTTTGTCCTTTTGTATTTCTCAAAGAATGGAATTTATAAAGAGGATGTGGGGTCCCCACTCGTCTTCCGAACAGGAACGTCCGGCAATTTTAACAAGAGATGAGCCTTTAACCGTTGTGTCAACTGCCGATTCTTTTATGAAAGAAGAAGTAAAAAATTTCAAAAGATGCCAGATTCTTATTGGCGAACAAAATTGGTCTCCGTTCTGCGACTTCATAAAATTCGGTTCAGTTTCTCTTCTTTTTGAAATGATAGAGGAGGGGTATTTTGTAGACAAAGAGAGGAATATTCCGTGGTTTTCCAGTATTGTTTATTCAACGGGATTTTTTTTGAATCGCGATTTTTTTAAGAAAGTAAACAGAGATATTGAGTGCCAAGAATTATTTTTTTGTTGCCATTATGCTGGTTCTGTTCAATACCAAAAAGGATTGAAACTCCACGAAATCCTTGATATCTACTCCGACTGGATGTTTGATTATCTGAGTTCCTACGGTTCCGGCGAGAAAGATCACCTTTATCTGGAAAAACTGGAGGTGGCAAGGAAAATTAAATATGCCGCGGATTGTTTCAGTGGGGGGGATATATTTGCGCTGGACGAAGAGATTGATTGGATAATAAAACTGCGATGGCTCCAAGACCTGATAAAAACCGAAACAGGGATTGAAATTGATGACAAAGAATTTATTTCCGGCGCCGCCAACCTGACAGATTTAC
>JAHJQY010000003.1 GCA_018819015.1 Patescibacteria group bacterium | reverse complement strand
TTATTGATAAAAACTATTTTAATTTGACTTTTTTTGCGAATATAATAATATTAAATAAAGGCCCGAGAGGGCTTTTAAAAAAGCCAAAAATAGCAGATTATGTTTAATAGACTTATTGATTATTTGAAAGGCACGAAAACCGAGCTGGCCTCGGTGAATTGGCCCACCAAAAAACAAACCACCGATTATACGCTTCTGGTGATTGGAGTTTCTTTGGCCGTGGCTTTTTTGCTGGGTTTTTTTGATAAAATTTTTACATTTTTATTGCAAACTTTTGTTTTATGACAGTGAAAGAAGTTAAAAAAGAAAATCCTCAAGAGGGCAGGCATTGGTACGCGCTTCATACCTATTCCGGCTATGAAGGTGCGGTGGTCAGAAATTTGAAACAAAGAATAGAGTCTCTCGGCATGGAGGACAAAATTTTTAATGTCATCGTGCCGACGGAAAAAAAGATTAAAATAAAAGGAGGCAAGCGCCGGGTGGTGGAAGAAAAATTGTACGCGGGCTATGTGCTGGTGGAAATGATTGTTACCCATGATTCCTGGTATGTTGTCCGCAATACTCCGCGCGTGACGGGATTTGTCGGCGCCGGTATTACTCCGTCTCCGCTAAGGAAAGAAGAAATTGATAATTTGTTTCAAAGAATGGGCGCCAAAGAGCCGAAATATAAACTGGACATTAAGGTGGGCGAGCCGGTTAAGATAACCGACGGGCCGTTTAAGGATTTTGAAGGCCGGGTTAGCAGCACCGATGAGGAACGCGGCAAGATAAAAGTTTTAGTTTCAATGTTCGGCAGAGAAACTCCGGTTGAGCTGGACTTTCTCCAAGTTAAGAAAATTTAAAAAAATTTGGCATGTCGGAAAAAACAAACAAATCATATAAAAAACGTTTCAAGGTTACCAAAAAAGGCAAGGTTGTTCAGCGCCGGCCGGGCATGGGGCATTTTAACGCGAAAGAGAGCCGCAAAGGGCAATTAAAAAAGAAAAGAACAAAGACTTACAGTATCGGCACAAAAGATTTGGGGCAGTATATGCCGTTTAAATAATTTTTTTTATGGTTAGAGTTAAAAGAGGAATAATTTCAATAAAGCGCAGAAGGAAAGTCTTGAAACAGACCAAAGGTTTCAAGTGGGGCAGGAAATCAAAAGAAAGACTGGCCAAAGAGGCGCTTTTGCACGCCGGTAAGCATGCCTTTCATGACAGGCGCAAGAAAAAAAGAAATTTCAGGAAACTTTGGCAGATTAAGGTTGGTGCCGGGAGCCGTCAACAGGGCCTTTCTTACAGCCGGCTTATCGGCGGGCTTAAAAAAGCCGGTATTGGTTTGAACAGAAAGGTTTTGTCGCAATTGGCGGAAAAAAAGCCGGAAATATTTAATAAAATAGTTGAAAAGGCGAAATAATTTTGCAAAGACCCAAGATAAACAATGAAATAAAAGCGGAAGAGGTGCGTTTGATTGACGAAGAAGGGAAGAATTTAGGGGTGGTAAAAACCAGCGAAGCCATAAATATGGCCAAAGAAAAAGAACTTGAATTGATAGAAATTTCTCCCAAAGTTGTTCCGCCTATTGCCAAAATAATGGATTTTGGCAAGTTTTTGTACAAAGAAAAAAGAAAGCAGAGGGAGTCGGCCAAATCTTCTGCCGGAGAAATGGAGATAAAAATTATCAGGATTCATTTGGGCACATCGGCGCACGATTTGGCGCTGAAAGCAAGAAAAGGTTCGGAATTTTTGAAAGAAGGCCATCGGTTAAAATTGGAGCTTTTTTTGAAAGGAAGGGAAAAATATCTTGACCAGCAGTTTTTGAAAGAGCGCTTGGAAAGGATTATTAATTTAATTACGGAAAAATATAAAGTGATACAGGAGGTTAGAAGGGGACCGCGCGGAATATTTATAATAATAGAAAAGAGTAAGTAATATGAAAGAAATAAAAACAGTTTTTAAATTGCAGATTCCCGCCGGCAAGGCCAATCCAGCTCCTCCGGTAGGGCCGGCTTTGGGTCAGCACGGAATTAATATCGGGGAATTTGTGAGCAGATTTAACGAGGCCACCAAGGAAATGGGGAATGATATTATCCCCGCGGAAATTACGGTCTATACGGACAGGACTTATGATTTTAAGCTTAAAACTCCACCAGCGTCAGATTTATTGAGAAAGGCGGCCGGGGTTGAAAAGGGGTCCGGAAGTCCTTTGCTGAAAAAGGCGGGGAAAATTACCAAACAGCAATTGAAAGAAATTGCTGAACGCAAGATGGCGGACTTAAATGCTTATGACGCGAAGGCGGCGGAGAAAATTATTGAGGGCACAGCGCGGAGTATGGGCATTGATGTCAAGTAGAACATTGAAATAAGGAGGCATGAGGATGGGGAATGCAGAGATGAGAGAAAGGAGGGAGAAAGAAAAAATGAAAGAGATGTTTTTTATTGAGTGGCAACTGCTGGGTTATGGCTCGGTTATTACAAAAAAGGAAACAAGGGAAGAGGCGCAGGATTTTATTAAAGACAATGTTTTGGCCATTGGCGCCGAATTTTTGGGAGTTTGGGGCGGGCGCCGGTGGCATCTCTGGGATGATGGGAAAATTTATAATTTTGGCGCATAATTGCTTTTTCCGCCAGACCGTGCTACAAGATAAAAAGAAAAATAAAAAAGTTTTTTGAAAAACCAAAAACGGAGGTAGAATAAATTATGGAAAAGGGAAAACTGATTATTTTTGAAGGAGTAGAGAAGGCCGGAAAATCCACCCAGATTAAAACTTTGACTAGGCGGCTTGCGTCAGCCGGAATTAACGTTGTTTTGACAAAGGAGCCGGGCGGTTCCAGCAGAGGGGCGGAAATTCGCCAAGAACTTCTTTTTGGCAAACCGTCGCCAACAAGAGAGTTGGAATTGTTTTTGGAAGATAGGTCCCTTCATTTTTCTGAAAAAATTATTCCGGCGCTTAATGCGGGCAGTTGGGTTTTGTGCGATAGATGTTCTGGCTCAACTCTTGCTTATCAAGGTGATGGCCGCGGGCTTGATATAGCCCGAATTAAAGAACTTGATGAAATTGCCAGGCATGGCCAGGATTTTGACTTGGTGATTTTACTGGACATGGACCCGGTGGAATCAATGAGGCGAGCCGAAAAAGAAACTCGTTTTGAAAAAGAAGACAAGGAATTTCACGAGCGTGTCAGAAGGGGTTATTTAGATCGATGGATAGAGGATAAAAAAAGAGGCAAGAAGTCAGTTTGGTTTTGTTTAGACGCTTCTGGGTCAGAAGATGAAGTGGCCGAAACGATATGGCTTGAAGTCAAAAGAAGATTTTTGAACAAACAGAGAGGAGGGCGGTAGAATGCCATATCTTGAACAAAAAGATAGAAAAAATTTCGATCCCTGTTTTGAAAAAACACTTGATTATCTGACAAAATTGGACATTGGCGCTTTGGCCGGGCACCTGAATTACATGGTTTTTAAAACTGTTAAAGTTTGGATTGGAAAGAACGGGAAAAAATATTATATTTTTGCCGCCATAATTGGCACGATGATGTGCTGTATTTTAGAGGTATATCGTCGTTTAATTGCTCCCTATGAGGATAAAAAAATAAAAGAAAACGGTGATGTTTAGTTTTAAAAATAAACTCCTGTCAGGGTTAACCTTGGCGGGGTTTTTATTTTTGTGCTAGTTTAAAGGTAGAATAAAACTTGAAAACCAAAAAATTTTGGAGGACATAGCAATGAAAAGAGGTATTTTGGCGATAACCACCGGTATTTCGCTTTGTGGTCGCAAGGAAATATTTTTACCCGCATTTGAAAAATATTGCAAAGAAAAAGACGGTAAAAAAATTAAGATATTAAACATTGGTAGTGAGTTGCTATCTTGGCTTTGGGAACATACCAGAGAGGAAATTCCTAGGGACAATATTTTGAATGCAGATCCCTTAACATTGAAAATTTTAGAGGCCACTGTTTTTCAAAATATTAAATATCAATTAGAGGGATGGTTGAAAGAAAATGACGTTGTAATTCTTAATTTTCACATGTCTTTTGAGTGGAGAAATATTAGTCTGCCGACACTCGCTGTACTTTTTATGAAAGAATTAATTTCTTTTGGACTTGAGCCGGACTATTTCTTTTGTTTTATAGATAATGCTAAAAATATTTTAGAAAGATTGAAGAGTTCAAGGCAGTGGAAAAATCAAGTTTTTAGCGAAGGAGACCTATGGAAATGGCAGAATCACGAGGTCGACAATACCAAGATCCTTACTTACCTTTTTGATACAAAGAAAAAATTTTTCGTTATGCCGGTAATGCAGCCGCCGGAGACAATGTATTATCTTTTTTTTGAGCCCTGGAGACCTGTTATTTATGCTCAGATGCCCATTAGTCATGTGACCGTTAAAGAATTAAAAAAGGTCAAGGTTTTTATCAGCCAGATGCGTAAATTTGCTGTAGTTTTTGATCCATTGACAATTGAAACTGGAGTGGTTGAAGTTGACAAAGACAATGATGATGCAGAAGTTAGGGTTAGAAGTAATCAAACGGCACATAGAGATGTTAATTGGTTTATTCCACAGGCTCATGGGAGTGCGGCTTACTGGGTTAAAATTGTTCATTCTTCCGGCGTAGCAGATGAAACCGTGATTAGTTCTCAGCGCGGTAAAGAGACGTGGATAATTTTCCCGGCAGATTTTAGTAGTCCTTTTATGGTTTATCGGGCGACTGAAAACCTTTTTAAGGGGCCGGAAGATTTTTTGAAATTTTTTGCATCTTGGAGTGAAGAACGAGAGAAGGATTGGAAAGAAAGGCATGGCGCGGCGGATGGAGGCAATGATGAAAAATAAGACCATCGTTATTTGGATAGCCGGCATAACCGGCTGCAGACAGAAGAAGTATTTAACTAAATTACTTTGGTCTTGTCGGAGAAAAGGGAAGAAGGTTAAACTTTTTCGCACCGGCGACATGATGATTGAGCAGGGAAAAATTATCAGGCGGCCATTGTTCAGGAAAAATATTTTAGATGCGGATCCATGGATTTTGGACGAGAGAAAGGCCGCCGTCTTTGAGATTATACAGAGACATGTTTCTTCTGGAGATTATGACGCAATTATAATCTCCGATCATCTATGTTTTTTTTGGAAGGATGATTTTATTGAAGCGCACGCTTCTTTTAGTTATTTTCCGATTTTTAGGCCGCAAAAATTATTTTGTTTTGTTGATGGGCCTCAATCGATAGTTTCCAAATTATCTGACGATGAATCGTGGGGGCCGCAAAAGCTGGATCTTCAGAAGGTTATTCTTTGGCAAAGCACTGAAATGATTCTCGCGAAAAGCCTTGCTTTGCCGCAGAGAATCCCTTGGTTTGTCATTCCTTCGGCCGAATCACCAGAAGTTCTTTGCGAACTGATTTTTAATCCCGAGGCAGAATTATTTTTTGCCATGGTTCCAATTACTCATTTGATGGGGGAAGCCGGAGAAGAAGATAGGGCAAAAGTTGCGAATTTTATTGAGAGTTTTCGCAAGATTCACCCCGCTATTATAAATCCTTATACTATTCAGGTGGGGAAAATAGAGATCAATGGCAATGTTTCAGATGAGAGGCTGGCTGTGCATCGGCACGTTCTTGCTCTTAATGATCGGTTTATTGATCAGGCTGACAGCGGCGTTGTGTTTATGCCGCGGGTTGTTACCAGCGACGGAATTGGCTATGAACAGCCGACAATTTTCAGGAGAGGCAAAGAAGTTTTTGTCGTTCATCCGGAGAAAGACGCCGGCCCACACAAAGTAAAATTTGCCAGTAAGGTTTTTGGCGACAGCGGATCTCTTTTTCGATTTATGCAAGAAAGAAAAAATAATAAAAAATAATACGATACCAAAAGCCTTTCGATTTTGTTTAGGGTTTACCCTGAGCTTGTCGAAGGGCTTTTTTGTTTGTCCTAATTTGTTAGAATGAGTTTATGGATAAGACATTAAAGACGATTTTAGAAAAAGAAGTAGGGCATAAAGTTATCTGGAATGATAATTTTATGGTTTACGCGCTTAATCTTGGTTCAAGGAGTGAGGCAGAGAAAATAGCGGGTTCTAAGAAGATAAAAGAATATTTCGCCACGGAAATTATTGAAAAAAATGGACGTGTTTTTTTGAATTTTTGTCCCAATGAAAAAGGGATGGAGCATGGCTTGAAGTTGGCTTTGAAAAAAAAGTTTAATTTTAAGCCTAAATCGCTACGCAATCGGCCAAGAACTCAAATTGAATTTATCTCGGCCAATCCGACAGGCGAATTGCACGTGGGTCATGGCCGTGGTGGTTTTTTGGGCGATGTTCTGTCAAATATTTTAGAAAAATCTGGGCATAAAGTGACAAGAGAATATTATATTAATGATTCTAAACAATCCAACCAAATCAAGGAGTTAGGAAAGACTGTTTTAGGAAAAGGAGAAAGTTATCTGACTGATTATTTAAAAAACAAGATCCTCAACTATCGAAGTTCAACTTCAATAGTTGAGGAAGCAGGTTATTTAGTGGCGCAGGAGATTCAGAAAGATAACAAAAAATTTATAGAAGATGGACTAAAAATTAAATTTGATTCTTGGTTTTTTGAGGAGAAGGATTTGAGAGAAAAAAGTTATTTTAAAAAAGCCGAAAAGGCGCTTAAAAATTATATTTATAAAAAAGATGGAGCTTTTTGGTTTAAAAGTTCTGAATTTGGCGGCACCGAAGATAATGTTGTTATTCGTTCCGATGGGTCGCCGGGGTATTTTTTGAGTAATGTGGCTTATTTTTTTTATCATTTCACTAAGAAGAATTTTGATAAGATGATTTTTATCTGGGGGGCGGACCACCAGGAGGAGGTTAAGCGGATGTTGGCCATAAAAAAGATTTTGGGATGGAATGGCGAGCTAGATATTTTAATAAGTCAGTTGGTGACGATTAAGGAGGCGGGGGAGAAAAAGAAGCTTTCAAAAAGAAAGGGAACCGTTGTGTTATTGAAAGATTTGCTTGAAGATGTTGGGCTTGACGCACTGAGGTGGTTTTTCTTGTCTAAATCTTTAGACACCCACATGGATTTTGATTTGGAATTGGCCAAAGAGCAGAGTAAAAAGAATCCGGTTTATTATGTTCAATATGCGGGGGCTAGAATGAGCTCTATTTTAGAGAAATCCGGTTCGCTTTCTCAAAATTTTTTGACAATCTCGCCCTTGGCGAGGTCGTTCCGACAAAAGTCAAAAAATTTTGATCCGGCTCACAAGTATGAGCGAGCTTTGATTTTGAAATTGGCGCAGATGCCAGAAGTTTTGGAAGGAATTGCTAAAGATTGTCAGGTTCATCATTTGGCCAGTTATGTTTATGAGTTGGCGAAAAGTTTTACTGATTTTTATGAAAACGTGCGGGTGCTAGAAGCGGAAAACGAGGAATTGAAAAAGTCGCGGTTGGAATTGGTTTTTATATCCAGGCAAATTTTAGAAAAAGTTTTATTTCTGATGGGCATTGCTGCCCCGGAGAGGATGTAGTAGGGGGTTGGGAATAATTTTTTATACCCCTAGTAATGCGAAATCAAAGGTCGTTGAAAAACGGTCATTTTTAATTTATGATAAAGTAATGGATTTCGCGGAAAATGAGGAAAAAATTTTAGAATTCTGGAAGAAGAATAAGATTTTTGAGAAGTCTCTGGAAAAAGGAGACGGGGAGTTCGTGTTTTATGATGGCCCCCCCTTTGCCACCGGCCTACCGCACTACGGACATATTTTAGCCAGTATTATAAAAGACGCTATTCCTCGCTATCAAACCATGAAGGGTAAAAGAGTGCCGCGTAAGTGGGGGTGGGATTGTCATGGCTTGCCAATTGAAAATTTAATAGAAAAAGAGCTTAGTCTGAAAAACAAAAAAGAAATTGAAGATTATGGCATTGAAAAATTTAATCAGAAAGCCAGAGAAAGCGTTTTGCGATACGCCGATGAATGGAAAAAAATTATTCCCAGGATTGGCCGCTGGGTGGACATGGAAAATGATTATAAAACCATGGACTCCTCTTATATTGAATCTGTCTGGGGGGTTTTTAAAACTCTTTACGACAAAAAATTGATTTATGAGGGATATAAATCAATGCATATTTGTCCGCGTTGCGAAACTACGCTTTCCAATTTTGAAGTAACGCAGAATTATCAGGATATTAAAGATATTGCTGTGACAGCGAAGTTTGAACTTGAGGACGATCCTTCGACAGGCTCAGGACAGGACCGAACTTTTGTTTTGGCCTGGACGACAACGCCGTGGACTTTGCCGGGGAATGTGGCTTTGGCAATAAATCCAGACATTGAATACGTAAAAGTTAAAAGTGAAAATAATTTTTATATTTTAGCTAAAAACAGACTGGAAGAAATTTTTAAAGACACAGAATATAAAATAGAAAAAGAATTTAAGGGAGAAGTTTTAGTTGGTAAAAAATATAAACCGCTTTTTAGTTATTACGCTAATGATGAAAAATTAGAAAACAGAGAAAATGGCTGGAAAATTTATAGTGCTGATTTTGTGAACACAGACGAAGGAACGGGCATTGTTCATATTGCGCCGGCTTTTGGCGAGGAAGATATGGCCTTGGGTCAGCAAGAAAAATTGCCTTTTGTCCAGCATGTTGGCATGGACGGTAAATTTAAAAAAGAAGTAAAAGATTTTGCGGGGATGGCAGTAAAGCCAAAAGATAACCCGCAGGCCACTGATATTGAAATTCTAAAATTTCTAGCCAAAGAAAACAAAATTTTTTCCAAAGAAAAAATCGAACATTCTTATCCGTTTTGCTGGCGGTGCGATACGCCGCTTCTGAATTACGCGGCCAGCTCTTGGTTTGTAGCGGTAACAAAAATAAAAGACGATTTAATTAAAAATAATCAAAAAATAAATTGGGTGCCGGCGCATTTGAAAGATGGCCGTTTTGGCAAGTGGCTGGAGGGGGCGCATGATTGGGCGGTTTCGCGCTCAAGATATTGGGGCGCGCCTTTGCCGGTTTGGAAATGCGAGAAATGCGAGGCGGTAAAAGTGGTCGGCAGTGTTGATGAACTTGAAAAATTAAGCGGTCAAAAACCGGAAGATTTGCATCGGCCGCATATTGACGAAATAAAATTTGATTGTGAATGTGCCCATTCGACGGGCTCAGGGCAGGACGGAAAGATGAAAAGAGTTTCGGAAGTTTTTGATTGCTGGTTTGAATCCGGTTCTATGCCTTACAGCCAGGAACATTTCCCGGCGGATTTTATTGCCGAGGGCGTGGATCAGACGCGCGGTTGGTTTTATACGTTGCTGGTTTTGTCGGTGGCTTTGCGCGGCCAGCCGGCTTTTAAAAATGTCGTGGCTAATGGGATAATTCTGTCCGAGGATGGCCAGAAGATGAGTAAGCGGCTGAATAATTATCCTGATCCAATGTATATTGTGCAGAAATACGGAGCCGATTCTTTGCGTTTTTATCTGCTTTCTTCGTCGGCCGTCCGCGCCGAGAATCTGAATTTTTCAGAGAAGGGAGTGGAAGAGGTAAGTAAAAAAATTGTTTCAAAGATAAAAAACACTATAAGTTTTTATGAAATGTATGCTAGGGAAATTTCCTACAATAGAACTGTATCTGAAGATCCGCTGGACAAATGGATACTTTTGAAACTCAGACTGGTGGGATTGCTGATAACAAAAAATTTGGACAACTATAATTTAGATAAAGCTTCATGGCAGATAGCTTTGTTTGTTGAAGATTTTTCAAATTGGTATATAAGAAGATCTAGGGATAGATTTAAAGAAAATAATGATGGTGCTATAAGTACATTAAAATATGTACTTGAAGAATTTTCTAAAATTGTTGCGCCTTTTATGCCTTTTGTAGCAGAAGAAGTGTATCAAGTTGTAAAATACGGAGAGGTGGAGTCAGTACATCTAGAGAATTGGATTACGTTTGAAAAATTAAGTGATAAAGATCATAATCTTTTGTTAAAGATGGCTCTTGTTAGAAATATTTCATCACATGCATTAGATAGTAGATTAAAGAATGGAATAAAAGTTCGTCAACCACTTAAAACTTTAAAAGTTAACAGAAAAGAATACGGAGATTGGGTAGATCTTGAAGAAGAATATTTGAATATTATAAAAGACGAAATCAATGTAAAAGAAATTGTTTATGACGATCAAATTGAAGACAGGGTTAAATTAGACATAGAGATTACCGAAGAATTAAAAACGGAAGGAATGGTTAGGGATTTAACCCGCGCCATTCAGGATTTGCGCAAGAAAATGGGATTAAAACCTCACGATGAAATAGAATTAGTTGTTGAAACGGATAAGGCTGGCGAAGAATTTTTGAATAAATTTTCAGACGAAATTAAAAAAGGCACTAACACTAACTCAATAAAATTTTCAGAAAATAACGGAGAAGCGATTAAAATAAACAAATTGAGTTTCAAAATTAAGATATGAAAAAAAGAGTTTTTATAGTTCATGGGTGGGAAGGTACGCCAAATCAAGCTTGGTTTCCGTGGATTAAAAAAGAATTAGAAAAGAGAGATTTTGAGGTTTTTGCTCCCCAGATGCCGAATACCGAAGAACCAAAAATAGAAGAGTGGGTTCCTTTTTTGGCTAAACAGGTTGGCGAACCTAACGAAAATAGTTATTTTGTTGGGCATAGTATTGGCTGCCAGACAATTATGCGTTATTTGGAAACTTTGGAAGACAGAAAAGTTGGTGGTGTAATTTTTGTGGCTGGATTTTTTAATTTGCCGAATTTGGAAACTGAAGAAGAAAAAGAAATTGCTAAGCCGTGGCTTGAAAGAAAAATAAATTTGAAAAAAGTTAAAAAGGCGGCTGATAATTTTGTTGCGATTTTTTCTGACAACGATTCGGATGTTTCGTTGTCAGATTCTGAAATTTTTAAACAAAAACTTAATGCAGAGATAGTTGTTGAGCACAATAGGGGGCATTTCAGCGAAGATACGGGAATTAAAGAACTTCCAATTGTTTTAGATTCTATTTTGAAATTAGAAATTAGGAATTAGGAATTTTGTTTGTGTCTTATCACATCTATACAACTGAAGCGGTGATTTTGAAGAAGCGGGATTATGGCGAAGCGGACAGGGTTTTTTCTTTTTTTACCAAAGATTTCGGGCGGATGGAGATAAAAGCGCAAGGCGTGAGGTATTTGAAATCTAAATTGCGATACAATCTTTCCGGCCTTTCTTTTTTAAGGATAGCGTTTGTTAGTAGTGGGAATGAATTTTGTCGGCTGGTGGATGTTGAGGAGAATTTGGTTTTAAGCGACACCAGGAAAGATTTGGGCAAAACAAAATGCGCTTTAAGAATATTTTTTTTGCTGGATAGACTGGTTCAGGGGCAAGAGCGGGACAAGGAACTTTGGAATAAAATTTATAATTTCTTTGTTTTTTTGGAAAACAATAAAATGAATCGTGAGCAATTGAAAAGTTTTACCACCTTGACCGCGCTGGATGTCGTGACTCATCTTGGCTACGCGGAGGGGACGGAAAAACATTTGGGCCCGGTTTCGGTGATTCGCGGCGCTTTGGAGAACAGCCAGTTGTGATATAATATTTAAAAGCCATGGAAGACAACAGTGATTTGGAAAAGTTAAAAAGCCGTCTGTATCGGCAAGACGAAGTTTTAGACAAACGGCTAAAAAGGAGGGAGACAAGTTCTGACGGTGACGGCGGGGTTAAATCCTTTTGGGAGCAGAATTTGGCGGATAAAAAAGATTTAAGACGAACCATAGAATCTATCAGAAAAAGAAACAAACCTTTTTCTTTTTGGCTGATTGGAGGATTGGCAATTGTTTTGTTGATAATTTTTTCCGGAATCTTTTTATATTTTTTCGGAGATTTGGTTGGGCTTGGCGGTAATATTGTCTCTTCAAAAAAAATAGATATGTTGGTTGAGGGTCCGTCTCTTGTGGAGTCGGGCGCGCCTAATAAATGGTATGTTTCCATCACCAATAATAACAACGCCGATTTGGAATTAGCCGACCTCATTATCGAATATCCCAAAGGGTCTCTGTCTTTGCAAAGCGAATCTCTGTCAAAAGAAAGAAGGCCGCTGGGCAAAATTCTTTCCACAAAAATACACAAAGAAGAAGTAAATGTTTTTGTTTTGGGCAAAGAAGACGAGCAGCTGGAAATAAAATTTACGCTGGAATACAGGATCGCGGGCTCCAACGCAATTTTTGCCAAAGAGGGAAAGCAAGTGTTCAAATTGTCCCGTTCGCCGATGGGAATCTCCATAAATCTTCCCGAGGAAGTGGAATCCGGCCAGGAAATTTCTGTTGAAGTGGAATATATTTCAAACAGCGAATCTCTTTTGAAAGATATTTATTTGAGGATGGATTATCCGCCCGGTTTTCGTTTTTTGGCGGCTGTTCCAGAGCCGTTCACGGGCAATAACACATGGAAAGTCGGCGACCTGATGCCGCAAGAGAAAAGAACTTTGGAGATAAGGGGCGTTTTGGAGGGGCAGGATTCAACTGAATTAAGTTTCAACGCGGCCGTGGGCATAATTGATATTAATGAAGGGCTGTCTGCTTTTAGTTCTATGTCAAATTCGGTTATGCTCAAGAAATCTGTTTTTAATTTGGATTTTTCGGTGACAGGAGAAGAGGCCGGTTCGGTCTTAAGCGGACAAAATTTAAAAATTTCAGTTCCTTGGAAAAATAATTTGCCCACGGAAATTCGCAATGCCAGCATTAGTGTTGAAATAAAGGGCCAGTCTGTTGATATTGGGACGATCTCGGTCAGTAATGGATTTTATAACAGTTATGACAATACTGTTGTCTGGAATTCTTCCAGTTTGCCGGCTCTGGCGCTGGTAGCCCCCGGAACCGGCGGAGTCGTTGAATTTTCTTTTTCTTTGAAAAAAGATTTGCCCGTGCGTTCTGTGGATGACAAAAACTTTACTTTTGTTTTGGAGGGTGATATGCTCGGTTTTAAAGCTGGCGAGCAGGGCCAAAATGTTTCCGTTAAAAGCAGTGTTTCCAGGGAGATAAAGATTGTTTCAGACGTAAAACTTTTTTCAGGGCTGTTGTTTTCTTCCGGGCCTTTTAAAAATTCCGGTTCTTTGCCTCCGCGAGCCGGCCAGCAAACAACTTATACTGTTGTTTGGTCAGTTTCAAATTATTATAATGATGTTTCCGGCGCTGTTGTTCGCTCGTCAATTCCGTCTTATGTTTCTTGGCTGGGCGCGGTAAACCCATCTCAAGAAGAAATAAATTACAATTCTTCCACTGGCGAGGTGGTTTGGAAGCCGGGAAAAGTTGAAGCGGGAACAGGTTTGATAAAACCGGTCAGACAGGTCGCTTTCCAGATTTCGTTTCTTCCCGCCTTAAATCAGATTAATGGTTTGCCAGACTTGGTTGCTACAGCATCATTTGAGGGGAGGGATTCATTCACGGGGAGAATTCTTCGGAGTTTGGCCGGAGCTCTGTCAACGGGGTCTATTAGTGAAGCCGCCAGCGATCTCTCGTTGGGTAGGGTGGTGGAGTAAAAAAAATATTATAAAATTAATTTTTATAAATCATGGCAGAAATTACAATGGAAAAAATAATATCTTGGGCGAAACGGCGCGGTTTTGTTTTTCAGGGTTCTGAAATTTACGGCGGATTGGGCGGCGCTTATGATTTTGGTCCGTTGGGCGTTGAGTTGCTGAATAATATAAAAGCTTTTTGGTGGAAAAAAGTTGTTCAGGACAGGGAAGATTATTATGGCTTGGATACCGCTATTTTCAGGCATCCTAGGGTTTGGGAAGCGTCCGGGCATACCACAGGATTTTCCGACCCGATGGCCGAGTGCAAAAATTGCAATACCAGAGTGAGGGCGGATAAAGAATTGATAAAAATTGGAGTTACCGCCGACGAGAAAATGTCGGAAGAAGAAATTGGCAAACTTTTTAAAGAAAATTTAGGAAAAATAAAATGCGTCAAATGCGGAAAATCGGATTTTACCGATGTAAGAAAATTTAATTTGCTTATCAAGTCAAATTACGGCGATTTTACCACCAAGAATACCGAGCCGGTTTATCTGCCGGGAGAAGCTTGTCAGGGTATTTATTTGAATTATAAAAATACTCTTGACTCTATGCATCCGAAAATTCCTTTTGGTATTGCTCAAATTGGCAAGGCCTTCAGAAATGAAATTTCTCCCAGAAATTTTTTGTTCAGGTGTCGTGAATTTGAGCAGGCGGACACCCAGTATTTTATAAGGCCGAACGAAAATAAAGACAAGTATGAAGAAATAAAACAGGAAAGATGGAAATGGCATATGGATTTGGGTTTGTCTGAAAAAAATTTAAGATGGAAACAGCATGAGAATTTGGTTTTTTACGCCAGCGACGCTTGGGATATTGAATATAATTTTCCTACTTATGGTTTTGATGAAATAGAGGGGGTTCACGACAGAACGGATTATGATTTGACCCAGCATACCAAGTTTTCGGGAGTTGACTTGTCGTACAACGAGGATGGGAAAAAATTTATTCCTTGGATTTTGGAAACTTCCATGGGTGTCGGCCGGGTGTTTCTCGCTGTTATTTCCGAGGCTTATGTTGAGGAAGAAGTAAAGGATGAAACAAGAACCGTGTTGAAATTTCCCAAACACCTGGCGCCGATTAAGGTGGCAATTCTTCCGTTGTCCAAAAAAGATGAGTTGAGCAAGCCGGCGCGGGAAATTTTTGAAAATCTGAAAGATCATTTTGTTTGCCAGTATGATGAAACGCAGTCAATCGGCAAGAGATACAGAAGGCAGGATGAAATTGGCACGCCTTATTGTGTGACGGTGGATTTTGACACTCTTAATGACAATGCGGTTACCGTCCGCGACCGAGATACCATGAAACAGGAAAGGATTGACATAAAAGAACTTTTGGGGTATCTTCAAGATAGATTGAAATAATTTTGAGAAATAAGGAGGCTTGGATGAACGAAAAAGTTTTTTGTCTAGAGAATGAATGTAACGGAGAGATAAATTTGGATAATCCTGTTATTTTGCAAACAGGTTGTCGTTCGGCTTGTTTCGTGTATCCGTGTCAAAAGTGCGGTCGTTTGCATTTTTCTCATGGCCAAGGAATAGTTCGTCTCGTTTTTAATCGTGGAAACAAAAAAACTTATTTCATTGATGGTAAAATAGTTCATAAATAAAGTTGAATCAAAAGCGTCGCGGTCTTTCGGCTCCGGCGCTTTTTTGTTTTTGTCAGATTTTGTTTCTGGTATACTATATTATATATGTTTATGAAACTTTCATTTTTGGGCGGGGCGCAGGAGGTGACCGGCGCCAATCATCTTTTGGAATATAATTCCGGTTCAAAGTCGGGCCAGACGAAAAAATTACTGGTAGACTGCGGAATGTTCCAGGGTTCCAAGGTTTGCGAGGAGCAGAATCATGAACCATTCCGTTTTGATCCGAAAGATATAGATTTTTTGTTTGTCACGCACGGGCATCTTGACCATGTTGGCCGGATTCCAAAACTGGTCCGAGACGGCTTTGGGGGAAAAATTTTTTCCACAGAACCAACGCGGGATTTTGCCGAGTTGATGCTGGACGACAGTCTGGGTATTTTGAGCAAAGAGGCGGAAAGAGAAAACAAAGAATTGATTTATAAAAAAGAAGATATTGCGCGTACAATGTCTTTGTGGGAGGCGGTTGAATATGACAAAGAATTTTATCTTGGCGATATCGGAGTTGTTTTCAGGGACGCTGGTCATATTTTGGGCTCGGCCATGGTGGAAATCAATCTTTCGGCAGGCGCAAGAACTAAAAAAATTGTTTTCACCGGCGATTTGGGCAACCCGCCGGTTCCGCTGCTGAGACCGCCGTATAAAATAACAGACGCTAATTTCCTTGTTATAGAAAGCACTTATGGCGACCGCGAACACGAGGATATAAACGAAAGAAAATTGAAAATAGAGCGCGCCATTGAGGACGCAGTGGCCAAAAAAGGAGTTTTAATGATTCCGGCTTTTTCAATTGAGCGCACGCAGGAATTGCTTTTTGAGATTAACGATTTGGTTGAAAGCGGCCGTATTCCCAAAATACCCATTTTTTTGGACAGTCCTCTGGCTATACGCGCGACCAAAGTTTATCGGAAATATGAAAAATATTACAACAAAAAAGCGAAGTTTATAATAAATTCCGGCGACGATGTTTTTAAATTTCCCGGTTTGCAGTTTACTTTAACAACGGAAGAATCAAAAAAAATAAACGATGTCCTTCCCCCCAAGGTTATAATGGCCGGTTCCGGCATGTCGGTTGGCGGGAGAATAATTCATCATGAAAAAAGATATTTGTCGGACCCTAATAGTATTTTGCTGTTGGTTGGTTTTCAGGCGGCAGGGTCTTTGGGCCGGCGTTTGGCGGACGGGGAAAAATCGGTAAAAATTTTAGGCGAGGAGATTTCCGTCAGAGCGCGGATAGAATCAGTTGTGGGTTATTCTGCCCACCCGGACATAAACGGGCTTTATAATTTTGTTGAAAATTCCGTTGATAGTTTGGAAAAAGTGTTTGTGGTGCAGGGCGAGGCGAAATCGGCTTTGTTTTTTACGCAGAGAGTACGCGATTATCTTGGGGTTGATGCTGTTGCTCCTAAACTTGGCGATTCTTTTAAAATTGCTATATAATAATAATTATGGAAACTTCGGAACATTCTCATCTTAAATTTAAAATTTGTGTTTCCGGCGCTGCGGAAACCGGCCATTGCGCGCCGGACGCGCTGGAAAAAGCCAAAGAGTTGGGCAGAGAGATCGCGCGTCATAACGCTGTTTTGGTAAATGGCGCCACTACCGGCTTTCCTTTTTGGTCGGCCATCGGCGCCAAAGAAGAAGGAGGTTTTTGTATAGGATTGTCTCCGGCTTCTTCGGAAAAAGAGCACATAAAAAGTTATAAATTGCCCGTTGAATATCTTGACATGATTGTTTATACCGGTTTTGGCTACGCGGGCAGAAATCTTTTGCTGACTCGTTCGTCTGACGCAGTTATTATCGGTTGTGGCCGGATGGGTACCTTAAATGAGTTTACGATTGCCTTTGAAGATGATAAGCCGATAGGAGTTTTGATTGGCGCCGGCGGAACGGCTGACCAGATAGCCGAAATAGTTGAGAGGGCTTACCGCGGTCCGGGCAAAATAGTTTATGATTCAAATCCCGCGTCGCTTGTCGGAAAAGTTTTGGAGCTGGCGCATAAAGAAAAAATTATAAATGGATCCTAATTTATCAATATATTTATTTCAAATTTTTTTAGCAGTCGTTTTGGGAATGGTTATCGGTTTTGAGCGTGAAAAAATGGGCAAGCCGGCCGGTCTCCGCACTTATACTTTGGTTTCAATGGGTTCGGCTTTGTTCACTATTTTATCTGTTGGCGGCTTTTCTCAATTTATAGGCAATACAAGTTATGACCCGAGCCGGATAGCCGGGCAGATAGTGGTGGGAATCGGTTTTTTGGGAGCGGGCATTATTTTCTTTACAAAAACAGAAGTGCGCGGACTGACAACGGCGGCAGGCGTGTGGGTATCGGCGGCCATTGGTATGGCAGTCGGCCTAAGATTTTATATTTTGGCGGTTTTTACGACAGTTTTGACGGTTTTGGTTCTCTGGCTTGTTCGTTTGCTTGAAGCTAAATTGGGGACAAAAAAAATTGATGAAGTTTCTTAAGGGTTTGGGAATTATAGTTGGCCTGATGTTTGGGGCGGGCGCTTTTGCTTTACCTTTTGCCATTGCCAGAGCCGGAATTTTTTGGGGGGCTGTTCATTTGCTGATTGCCGTCAGTTTAACGATACTTTTACTTTTTTGGTACGCGGAAATCGCTTATCGTACCGAAGGAAAACATAGATTTACCGGCTATGTTGGTTTGATTTTAGGTTCAAGGGCTGAAATTCCGGCTTTTTTAATAAGTATCGCCGCCTATTATGGAACTTTGCTTATTTATGGAGTTTTGGGTGGACTTTTTTTGCATAATTTTTTTGGAGGCATTTCACATTTTGTTTTATCTTTGTTGTTTTTCTTTCTTGGCGCGGTTTTAATTCTTGGAAAGATTGAAAATATAGCTTGGATTAATTTTTATCTGACCATTCCCATTATTGCTTTTATTTTTTACTTATTGTTTTTTTCTGCGCCATTTGTGAAATTTAGTAATTTTTCTTTTGGGCTAAAAGATTTTTTGCCGGGCGGCGCCTGGTTTTTTCCTTATGGAGTTTGGCTGTTTTCTTTTGGCGCCTTTGCGGCCATTCCTGAAGCGCGGGATATTTATGCGTCTTCTTCTTTAAAAAAATTGAAGAATGTTATTTTGGTCAGTGTTTTACTGACAGCTTTTTTGTATTGTTTGTTTATTTTTTCTATTGTTGGCGTAAGCGGAGTTAATACAAGCCCTGATTCTTTTTCTGGTGTTTTGGGGATATTGGGGCAGAAAATTATTCTAATTGGTTCGGCTATGGGGTTTCTGGCTGTTTTTACTTCCTTTTTGGCCTTAGGTGTTGATTTAAAATTTATTTTTCAATATGATTTCAAGGTTTCAAAAGCTTTGTCGTGGTTTTTGGTGGCATTGCCGCCAGTTTTTCTTTTTTGCCTTGGGGCGCAGAATTTTGTAGTCATCTTAGATTTAGTTGGCTCTATCGGTTTTGGGATCATGGGGATTTTTATAATTTTTATGTCTAAGCGGCTTAGAGACAAGGGTATTGTTGCGCAAAAGGCGAAAATCGCTTTGTTTACGGAGGCAATTGCCGGGTTTGGTATTTTTGTGGCAATTGTTTATCAGTTGTGGATATTTTTGTTTTGATTTTTGTGCTATACTGTTTTTGAACGGCCAGTTATTATTAACCGTTAATTTATTGTATTTATGTCTATATTTAGCAAAATAACGAGTATGTTTGGCGCTACTGACGAAAATTCGCCAGCAGCCGACGACATGGGCATGGCTGACGGAGGAGGTACACCAGTATCTATGCCTACAGAAGAGCCAATGCAGTCTCCGGCGCAACCAATGCCGTCGACTGAACAGGAAGCGCCAGTAATCACTCCTGAGCCGGAAATGACTCCACCAGTAGAAGAGAAAAAAGAAGATGCCGAAATGCCGATGTAGTTAACATGTGTATTCTCAAAAAGTCCTCCCGCAGTACTGCGGGAGGACTTTTTGCTTGTCCCGAGGCTTGTCCCGAGCACAACCGAAGGGTTATACTTAAAACATGAAAATTATTGCTGATTTGCATATTCATTCAAAATATTCCCGCGCCGTGTCGCGCGATATGGAACTTGAGAATATTGTGGCTTGGGCCGAGAAAAAGGGAATTCAAGTGGTGGGCACCGGCGATTTTACTCATCCGGCGTGGTTCGGGGATATAAGGTCAAAATTGGAACCGGCTGAAGATGGTCTGTTTAAATTTAGAGGAAAAGAAACCAGGTTCATGCTGATGACAGAGATTTCCAGTATTTATTCAAAGGGCGGCAGGGCGCGGCGTATTCATAATATAATTTTTTCTCCGACAATTGAGGCAGTTGAAAAAATAAACAAAAAACTTTCTTGGATAGGTAATCTTAAATCCGATGGTCGGCCGATACTGGGGTTGGATTCAAAAAAGCTGCTGGAAATAGTTTTGGAAGCTGATTCTCGCTGCGCGCTGGTGCCAGCCCATGCTTGGACTCCATGGTTTTCCATTTTTGGCTCCATGTCCGGTTTTGATTCCATTGAAGAATGTTTTGATGATATGTCGCCTCATATTTTTGCCATTGAAACCGGTCTTTCGTCCGACCCGGCAATGAATTGGCGGTTGTCTGCTCTTGATAATATTTCTTTGATATCCAATTCAGACGCGCACTCTTTGAGCAAGCTCGGGCGCGAGGCGAACGTTTTTGACTGCGAATTGTCCTATGACGGAATAATGTCAGCGATTAAAACCAAAGACCCTAAAAAATTTTTGTATACTATAGAATTTTTTCCGGAAGAAGGAAAATATCATTTTGATGGCCATCGCGCTTGCGGTGTTTGTTTTTCTCCGGCCGAAACAAAAAAGCACAATGGACTGTGTCCTAGGTGCGGAAAGAAACTTACGGTTGGCGTGTTGAACAGGGTTGAAGAATTGGCCTGCCTGCCCTGTCTGCCGACCAGGCAGGCGGCAGGCAGGGCTCAGGGTAAACCAAGAGATATTAAGCGGGTTCCTTATAAAAGCTTGATTCCTTTGGAAGAAATTATTGCCGAGGCAAAAGGAATGGGAGTAAAAAGCAAGGCTGTTCAGGAACAATACAATAAACTTTTGGAAAGTTTGGGTTCGGAATTTTTTGTTTTGCTGGAAGCGCCGATTGAAAAAATTGCCGAAATTGGCGACAATAGAATCGGGGAAGGCGTAAAAAGAGTGAGAAAAGGAGAAGTTAAAATAGAGCCCGGTTATGACGGAGAGTTTGGCAAGATTCATCTTTTTGGCGAAGGAGAAGAAGATAAAAAAGTTTTTGAAAATCAACAGAGTTTATTTTGAAAACAAAAAGAGCTCCGGAGTTTTGCCGGAGCTTTATTATCGAAACGAGAAATTTTAAAAGTGCAATATGCGGACGCAGGGAAAGGAGAGGATCTCCTAATTGTGGTCATAGACCGGTTCCGTTTTATGACGCGGATTTTTGTGGAGACTTGTCCTTTCCTTGCGTGTTTCAATCTCTGAAATTCTATTTTAATTTTAACAAGTTGCAAAAATAGCGCAAACATAAACCTGTGGATAACTTATGAACCAAAAGATAGTCAAAATTTTTACAGAAATGGCGGAACTTCTCGGAATGAAAGAAGTTGCTTTTAAGCCGGCGGCTTATGAAAACGCGGCGGCTTCAATCAATCATTTGGACTTAGAATTGAACGCTCTTTATAAAAAGGGCGGTGTTGGCGCGCTTCAGGAAATTCCCGGGATAGGCAAGGGGATGGCCGAGAAAATTGAAGAATACATAAAGACCGGCCGCATAAAAGAATATGACCAATTAAAGAAAAAAATGCCGGTAAATATTTTTGAACTGACGGCCGTTGAAGGCGTTGGTCCGAAAATGATTAAGCTTTTTTACGAAAAATTAAAAATACGCAATTTGAAAGACTTGGAAAAGGCTGCCAAAGCCGGAAAAATTTCCAAGCTTCCTCGCTGCGGAGAAAAGTTTGAACAAAAAATTTTGAAAGGCATTGAATTTTTGAAAAAACACGGCGGGCGTTTTTTATTGGGCGATGTTTATTTTTTGGCCAAACAGCTGGAGAAAAAATACGGAGGCGTGATTGCCGGTTCGTTCAGGCGTCGGCAGGAAACAGTCGGCGATTTGGATATTTTGATACCAGCTCTGCGCCCAGCCGTCGGTGAAAAAAGAAAAACAATATATTTTGAGAACGGCCTGAAGTCCGATTTGAGATTTATTGATAAAAAAAGCTGGGGTTCAGCTCTGCAGTATTTTACCGGCGACAAAGAGCATAATATCGCCCTGAGAAAAATCGCCATTGCCAAAGGATACAAATTGAACGAGTACGATTTGTGGGATATCCGATATCCCACAAATCGGTATACTGTGGGAAAAACAGAAGAAGAAGTTTACAAAAAATTGGGGATGCAGTGGATTCCGCCGGAGATAAGAAGAAATGAGGGGGAGATTGAGCTGGCGCAAAAAAATAAATTGCCGGAATTGGTGGAGTTGAAAGATATCAAGGGCGATTTGCATTGTCATTCCCACTGGAAAATTAACAGAGGTTTGATGGAAGAAAGAGTTAAAAAAGCCGTAGAGATGGGGTATCAATATCTTGGAATTTCCGACCACACTAAATTTTTGGCGATTGAACATGGGTTGGATGAAAAAGAATTGTTGGAACAATCAAAACAAATAAAAAATTTAAATAAGAAATTTAAAAAAATTATAATATTACACGGTTGCGAGGCCAATATTATGACCGACGGCTCCATTGATATAGATGATGAAGTTTTGGCTAAATTGGATTATGTCATTGTCGGGGTGCATTCGCAGATGAATATGCCCGAGAAAGAAATGACGGAAAGAATTATCATGGCCATGAGAAATCCGCATGTGGATATTATTTCCCATCTAACAGGCAGGATAATTCATCGTCGGCAGGAATTTCAGCTAGATTTGGACAAAATTTTAAGGGTGGCCAAAGAAACCGGCACTGTTTTGGAAATAAATTCCAATCCGGCGCGGCTGGATTTGAAAGATGTTTATA
The DNA here is from genome assembly GCA_018819015.1 of Patescibacteria group bacterium. Lineage (GTDB taxonomy): Bacteria > Patescibacteriota > Minisyncoccia > JAHISW01 > Tagabacteraceae > JAHJQY01. Next base: position 5,753 of record JAHJQY010000003.1, on the reverse strand, counting down.
TAAAGAAAGCGAAAGAGGCGGGAGTGAAGATGATTATTAATAGCGACGCGCATCAGAATGACCAGCTGGAATTGATGGAATTCGGCGTGGGGCAGGCGCGTCGCGGCTGGGCCGAGAAAAAAGATATTATTAATACGATGCCTTTGGAAAAAATTTTGGAATTTTTCAAAAAACCAAAAAACCCGCCTAGGGCGGGTTTTAATTACTAGTTTTTTTAACTTTTTCCGCTGACGAGCGAAAATCCGACCACTCCGCCGACAGTTAAGAGCAGAAAAAAAATTTCTTGAAACGAGAGCATTTGTTTTTCAATGCTTGTTTTCAGAATCGCCGTTGCTAAAGGATAAGTGGCGATTATAGCGGCCACGACTTTAACATTGGAGAACGGGTGGCCAATTGCCATGTTAATAAATACACATGAAAATACATAACCGATACCCGTTAGAATTGACCACCAAAGAGCGTTGGCGGTTAAAATAAAATTACCACCCTTAATATAGTGGCCGATTAATCCTACAATTATAAAAATTGGCCCCATGGTTATAAAAAATTGGTAGAAATCTATTTTTCCCAAAGTGGTTTGCCAAGGGACCATGACTAATCCTAAGGCGATTGAGGCCAGAACAGATAATATTATATAATTATTCATTTCTTGTTTCCTCCCAGAATTTTCAAATAACTTATTTTGAGCAAAGGATAGCATGGGCATTTAGTTTTGCGCAAGATGCCCCATCTTTTTTATTTCGTACAGTGATATAGAATATAATTATGGCGTTATTGGATAATAAAAAAGCATTTTTTGATTATGAAATTCTGGAGAAGTTTGACGCCGGCTTGAACCTGCTGGGCTTTGAGGTGAAGGCGCTGAAAATGAAAAGAGGGAATCTTTCGGGCGGGCATGTTATTATCAGGGGTGGCGAGGCGTTCGTGGTCGGGGTGGAAATTCCGCCTTATCAGCCGAAAAATACTCCGGCGGATTATGATTCAGCGCGCACGAGAAAATTATTGCTCAAAAAAAGCGAAATTGAATATCTGGCCGGCAAAGATAGCCAGAAGGGCATTACTTTAATACCGTTGACTATTTATACTAAAAATGGTTTAATAAAGATGTCTTTCGCGGTGGCCAGGGGCTTGAAAAAGTATGATAAGCGCGAAAAGATAAAAGCGCGGGAAGCCAAGAGAGAAATTGAGAGAAGATTGAAAAGTTAAAATATACTACCGTGTTTTTTACTATATAAAATATAAACAAAAAATACGGTAGTATGGGGTTAAAACATTTTTAGGCTAAACGAATTTTACTTAGGTAAAATTCGTCGCCCGATCAAAAAATAAACTTTGTTTATTTTTTGATTTAGGGGGATGCAAGGAATAGACAGGAAGTTGTTTTAAAATTACGCATGCCGAGTGTTCTAAAAACTCGTTAAACTTTCAGAAATCAAATGAGTGCAAACTTATTTAAAACACCCGCTTTGGCATACGCCTAAAGCGCGCCCGTCCGTTGATTCTTAATAAGCGGTCACGGGTGTCATTCATTAAGATAGATAATTTTCTTTGGGCGATACCATTTATGGTATTTAGTCCTTGATTCGCGGAAATTATTGAATTAACAGAATCACAGCTAAGAAATTTTTGTCCGGTTTTTATTTCTTAGTTTAAACAAATCGGGATAAGCATGTAGAAGTTTTTTAAAATACTTTTTGCACGGCGGTTCAACTCCGCCCATCTCCACTCGACTCGGTCTGTTAGACACAGACCTCGCTCGTGGTAAACCACCTTGAGTAAACAATTAGCGCCTTGCGGTGCTATTTGTTTTTCAGACCGAGGAGAGTGCCCTGAGCGAGAAGCTTGTGGCGAGTCGAAGGGCTTAGTAAAATTTAATTTACGTATTACGTTTACATGGTTAAAAATTTTTTCAAGGATTATTAACAAAAAATTAGTTTTTTTATATTTTAGTAATTCTTATCGCCTTGCCGTTGATTAGGGCATCGGCGATTTTTTTGTAGGCCGAATACAAAATGCGCTGATAAGTGCTTTGCGAGGTCGCCATTTTTTGGGCGGCCTCCGTTTGCTCCAAATCGTTGATATGGCGCAGACGATAGGCCTCCAATTCTTCCGGAGTTAATTCAACTGTCTTCAAAAATCTCATGGGCACGCCTTGAGGCTTAAAATAAGTTATGCTTGGGTGGAATCTTATTTTTCTGTAGAGTCTTGGTCTGGGCATGCTTTTTGTTTTTTAATGGCGGCTAATTCTTCTTCAAGTATCTTCTCTCTTTTTTTCAAATCAGAAATTTTTTGTTTGTCGTCGTTGAGGCAATGACCCAAGCCTCGGCCCGTTCCCGCGCCTTGGCCCATAGGGCCGGTTTTGTCTAATCTTGGCATAATATTTATAAATTTGAATTAAGTTATATCGACCTTTGTATGTTATGAGTATATACCCATAACTATATTGTGTCAAGAACAAAAAAACAGCCTGACTTTGGTCAGGCCGTTTTAATTTAAAATTTTTGTCCCTGATTTGGCCGCCAGGGCTAGGTCTAATTCTTCAAGGGCGCAGATTATAACTTCTTTCCCGCCTTGTTCTAAAAATGTTATCGCCGCCTCTATTTTCGGGCCCATGCTTCCGGCCGGAAAGTGATTGTGGCTCAAGTATTTTTTGGCCTGCTTAATAGTTATTACATTAAGCCCTTTTTGGTTTTTTGAGCCATAATTTAGGTATACTTTATCAACTGCCGTCATTATTATTAAGGTGTCTGCTTCAATGTCTCGCGCCAAAATGGCCGCCGTTCTGTCCTTGTCAATTACGGCCGGAATTCCTTTTAGGGTTCCGTCCTCGCGATGGATTACAGGTATTCCTCCCCCGCCGGCGGCAATTATTATGTAGCCTTCCTCTACCATCTTCTTTATTATTTCTTTATTTATGATTTCCATCGGCATTGGCGAGGGCACTACTCTTCGCCATCCTCTACCACTGTCTTCTTTTAGCGTCCAATCTTCGTGTTTTGTTTTCATTTTTTCCGCTTCTTTTCGTGTGTAAAAAGACCCTATTGGCTTACTCGGATTTTTAAGGGTTTCATCGTCTGCCGACACCAAAACCGGCGTTATCAGGGGTATTATTTCTCTTTTGATACCAGCTTTTAAAAGAATATTGTGAAGACACATTCCTATCATGAAGCCCAAACTGCCTTGTGAGTCCGCCACGCATATCCCTAGCGGTATATAGGGAGCATATTCTAGTCCGGCCTCCACCCTTGCCATCATATGGCCTACGGTTGGTCCGTTGCCATGGGTAATGATGATTTTATGCCCATCTCTGATTAGGGGTAGAATTTTTTTTACTGATTCTATTGTGTTGTCAAACTGCTCGCTGATGGTCCCCTTTTGCCCCTTTTTTATCAGGGCATTTCCTCCCAGCGCCAAAACAATCTTTTTTTTCATGGGTTTTCTTTCCCTCCTTCAGAAATTCTTTTTTTAAGATAACTTTTTTTGTTCGGAAAATCAATAAAAATTATCGCCTTGCATTTTTGGAAGGAAGTTGGTATAAGTATAAAAAATCATTGAAAAACAGAGACAAAGAAAAGGGGGGAGTTTAAAATGGGATTTAGAATTGTCCAATTTTTACTTTCTGTAGCTGCTACGGCCATTGCGGGAATTCCGTTTTGGTTGTTTTTAGGGGCACGAAGCATGCTTTCGCCAGAGGGTTTTCTGCAAAACTTTTTTGTTTTTGGAGCAGGCATGTACTTTTTAGGTGTTTTTCAGTTTTTATTTTTTGTCGGTTGGATTTTCGTTCTTGTATTTATTTGGAGTTACGAATAACAAAGAATAAAATTTTTCCTAAATCGGTACCCTTGGTGCCGATTTTTTTTGTTGGGGGTGACCTAGGAGAATCGAACTCCCGATACCACTTCCACAGAGTGGAGTTTTACCACTAAACTAAGGTCACCATGAATATTTATGTTTAAAAATTATACCATCTTTTATAATTTTTTCAATTGTGGTAATTTTAAATTGCGCCCGTAGCTCAATGGATAGAGTGCCTGGCTTCGGACCAGGAGGTTGTAGGTTCAAATCCTGTCGGGCGCGTAAAAGAATTATGGTTTATAAAACTCCTAATGAAATTTTAAAAATTATTGATATTCTTGAATTGGCGGGTTTTGAGGCGTATTTGGTTGGTGGCTGCGTACGAGATTTATTGTTGGGAGCCGCCTGTGGTGAGCCTGTCGAACCAAAGGATTGGGATATTACCACTAACGCCCGGCCGGAAGAAATCCAAAAAGTTTTTCCAGACAGTTTTTACGAAAATGATTTTGGCACGGTTGGAGTAAAGACCGGCTCGGATGAAAAATCTTTGGCAGTGGTGGAAGTCACTCCTTACAGAATAGAAGAAAAATATTCGGATAAGCGCCATCCGGATGAAGTAAAATTTTCTCAAAAACTAGAAGATGATTTAAAGAGGCGGGATTTTACGGTTAATGCCATGGCCCTTCGACTCGGCTCAGGGCAAGCCTATGAAATTACGGATTTATTTGGCGGGCAGGAGGATTTGAAAAAGAAAATTATAAAAACAGTCGGTAAGCCGGAAGAACGTTTTGAAGAAGACGCTTTGAGAATATTGAGGGCGGTGCGTTTGGCGGCTGAACTCGGGTTTTCCATAGAAAAGGAAACGGAAAAAATTCTTAGCCAAGAAGCGGGTTCATTGAAAGTGATTTCAGAAGAAAGAATCCGCGATGAATTTATAAAAATTATTATGTCCGACAACGCGGTTTGGGGGCTGAAAGAAATGCAGAAACTGGGAATTTTAAAATACATTGTTCCTGAGTTGGAAGAAGGTATTGGAGTGACGCAGAACAAGGAACATATTTTTACGGTCTGGGATCATAATTTGAAAGCGCTGGGGCACGCGGTTGAAAAAAATTTTTCTTTTGAAGTGAGGATGGCGGCCCTTTTGCACGATGTCGGCAAGCCGCGGACCAAGAGGGGCGAGGGGACTGATTCCACTTTTTATAATCATGAAATGGTCGGCGCCAAAATGACTTCGCAGATTTTGTCCCGTCTGTGTTTTCCGAAAAAAATTATTGAGAAAATCGTAAAATTGGTGCGTTGGCATTTATTTTTTTCCGATACCGAAGTTATTACTTTGTCAGCGGTGCGCCGCATCGTGAGAAATGTCGGGCCGGAAAATGTTTGGGATTTAATGAGTGTGCGTTTTTGCGACAGGATAGGAATGGGCCGGCCGAAAGAACAGCCCTATCGTCTGCGCAAATATGAATCCATGATTGAAGAGGCCATGCGAGCTCCTGTTCATGTTTCTCAACTGAAGATTGAAGGCCGGAAAGTGATGGAAACCGCTGGCCTTGAGCCGAGTCCCAAGGTCGGTTTTATTTTGCACGCCCTTTTGGAAGAAGTTTTGGATGACCCTTCTTTAAACACCGAGAAATATTTGTTAAAAAGAGTTGGCGAGCTGGCCAAATTTTCGGATGAGAAATTAAAAGAATTGGGCGTTGAAGCTAAGGAGCGAAAAGAAAAAGAAGAAGAAAAAGAAATTTCAAAAATAAGAAGTAAGTACGGGGTTAAATAACTATTGACAAATTGCACTATTTAGGTGTTCAGAAAGAATAATATACTTTTTGTTGTCCAAGAATTTTATTTCCCAGCTAATTTGAAGAAAGAATTTTAACAAATCTAGTTTAGAATTGGCTTTTTGTAAAAACGGTAATTTTTGTTCTTTGTTTAATCGGCTGGCAATAAAAATAGATTCT
>JAHJQY010000014.1 GCA_018819015.1 Patescibacteria group bacterium | reverse complement strand
ATTCCTTATAATCGGCTCCGCCGGTGTCCAAACATGGCTCAACCACCAGACCGACTTTGTATCTTTTCAAAACTTCTACCAACCCGTCCAAGTGGTCGCTATGGGGATGAGAAAGAATCAAAGCATCAATGCTCCGATCGTAAAAAGGCATGACTTTGGACAACTGGTTCAAAACAGATTTATTCGGTCCGCCGTCCAGCAAAACCTGATTACCGTTTTCCGCCTGGATGAAAACGGAGTCGCCCTGACCGACATACAAAAAATCAACTTCCAGCCCACTCCGGCTTTCCCAGGCAACCGCGTACCAAACAAAACCCGCCACAGCCAGCAAAATCCCAACGAATAAATATCTAAAATTTTTCCTCACAAAATCCATATTTAAAAATCAGATTAGCACTTCAACAAACTCAACACAAATAAAAACAAGAAAGAAACTACATAAAATTTTACTATATAACTTAGTCCGACCGGACATTGCTATACAATAATTATTTTGATTTAAAAATTTTAAATCTAAAAATTAAAATAGTATAAACCCCATAAACCAACAACATCAGCCACAGTGGAAAATTTGGGATATTAAACGAAGCAAAAGGCAAAGCGGAAAATAATTCCACTATTTTTAATTCGTAGGAAAGCAAAAGGTGAGTTATCCAAGCAAAAGGCAAGCTCAAAAAATAAGAAATGCTTGTACCGAGTATAATCGAGGTGAAACCGGTGGCGGCCGTCAGAAAACCAAAAAACATGGTAGCCGGAATGAAAAACAAAACGAGCAGATTAACCGGCAGAGCAACAGTAGAAAATAAACCCATCTTGTACAAAATCAAAGGCAAAACAAAAATCTGCGTGGACGCGGTGGCCGCAATTATTGCGCGAATCTGGAATTTTTTCGGCAAAAATTTAAATCGCTTCTCCATCATCGGCGCCAAATAAATCAGCGCCATTGTCGCCAAAAATGACAGCTGAAAAGAAGAATCAAACCGGATAATTTTCGGATTGTGCAAAACCATCAAAAAACCGGCCGCGAAAAGCGCAATGGTAATTTCATAAATCCGGCCGGTGGCGCGGGCCAGCAAAACCAAAAGCGCCATCAACGAGGCGCGAACAACGGTGGCCGACGCGCCGGCCATCAGGGCAAAGCCGATGATGCCCAGCGCGCCGAGTCCGATGCCCATAAAACTCGGTAAAAAACTAAAAACCCGCATAATAGCGTCAGCGATAATCGTCACATTATAGCCGGACAAAACCACGATATGAATAATTCCCGTCCGGCGAAAATCTTCCAGCAAATCTTCCGGCATGCTTCGCTTAGCCCCAAAAGTCAGCCCTCCCAAAAGAGCCGACTGGGGCTCGGGAATAACGCGTGAAATATTTTCCAAAAATTTTTCTTTCAATAAAAATAACTTTTCCTGAACACTCCAGCCCCGTCCGGAAGAAACCAGTTTTACTTCGGGATAAAACATTTCAAAATAAATATTATCTTTGGCCAGATAAGCGCGATAATCAAAATCCGAAAAATTACTTGGTTTTTGTAAAACGCCGACAGTCTCCACCTCATCACCGTATTTGAAAATCGGATAATGCCTGGCTAAAACTAATATCTTCGCCCCTCCTTCGGTCTTCACCGCCAACCCGATGTAATTTTCCCGCTCATCCGGCTCGTCATCAATAATTCCTTTCAAAACAATTCTTTGCCCGACTTGTTTTTCCAAAACTGAAACATCCGGCGGCGCGGCCCTGAAAGCATACCAGCAAAGCCCTGCGCCTAAACCCAACAAAACAATAACCAGCACCCCTGCTCCGCCAAGGCTACGCAGGGCAAGCAAAAACAAGGCGAGAAAAATAAAAAATAGACCCAAACAAAAAGGAAGCCCGCTTACGTAAGACTTCGACGGGACAAAGAAACTGCCGGCAAAAGCGCCGACAGCAAAGAAAATTATAAAAATTAAAAATAGTTTTGATGACATAATTCAAAACAACCCCCTCTGTTCTTTTTTGTCCATCGCTTCGTTGGCCAACGCGTCGGCTTCTTTATTTTCTCCGCGAGGAATTTCTTTAAAAACCATCGGACCGAAATCCATCCGCAAATTCCAAATTTTTATAAAAAGCGGAAAAAGTTTTTCTTCCAAAATTTTATACTCGCCCCTCAACTGACGCGCCACCAGCTCGCTGTCCATCCTAATTTCAATGTCAAAATTTTTCGCCTTTTCTTTGCCAAAAACCTGCTTAATTTTCTGCATGGCAAAAATTACAGCTTCGTACTCCGCTTCATTGTTGGTGCGAACACCGATAGCTTTTGAATATTTTGCTTGCCCTGAGCTTAGTCGAAGGGTCCGGCCTTTTTCATTGCAAATAGCCACGCCAACTCCGGCCGGCCCGGGATTTCCGCGCGATCCGCCGTCTGTATAAATAATCAGTTTGTCTTTTTTGCTCATGATGATTTTATCGAACCATTAAATCCACAATCCTCAATCGTAATTCATCATAACCCTTAAAATTAGACCTTTCAACAGAAGCAACCAGGTCTATCCTGTCCCCTTTTTTAACATCAAACTTGGTACTCGGCATAAAAAATCCTATGGCGGAAATAAAGCCGTTTAATTTTTTGAAATCAAGGCCAAGATGAATGCCGCCATTGCCGAACATCTTCACCTTAAAAATTTCCAGATTTTTAAAAAGAAAAATCGGCTTGGGATTATCCATGCCGAAAGGGCTGAACCTCTCAACAGTTTTCAAAAACTCCCAATCAACATCATCCAGGCCAGCTTCTTTGTCAATCCACAAAATATTTTCCGTTTCTTCTTTCTTAGTTTTTTCATAAGCGGCTAGCAATCCTTTTTTTAAAATTTCCAAATTGCTTTCTTTCATATTAAAGCCGGCGGAAAAAACATGGCCGCCATAATCCAGAAAAAGACTCTCGCCGGACGGAGCAAGTTTATCCGCCTCTTTAATCAATTCCACCAAATTTATAATTCCATCGCTTCGGGCGGAACCTTTGACAACGCCCTTATCCGCGCCGCCGGCCCACAAAAAAACCGGGAGACTGTACTTTTCAACAAGCCGGCAGGCCACAACGCCCAAAATACCGGCCGGCCATTCGCTGTTGCCGAAAAACAGCAACTCGGGGCAATGCGGCGAATTTTTAATCTCCATGTCTATTTCCTCTGCAATCCGATTGGCCATTTCTTTCCTCTCAATATTTTTTTGATCGAGCCGGTCGGCAATCCAATCCGCCTCTTCTGAATTTTCTGTAATCAAAAGATTAAAACTCACATTAGCATGCTCCATTCGGCTAGCCACATTAATACGCGGCGCAATCAAAAAAGCGATATCATCCTCGGAAATATTTTCTTTTTTCAGCTGAAGCTTTTTAAAAAGAGACAAAAACCCCGGCCGCTGGGTTTTTCTAAGCACTTGCAGGCCGTAATAAACCAGTGTCCGATTTTCATCAAGCAAGGGGACCATGTCGGCGACGGTGGCGATGCAGACAAGATCCAAAAGCCACTTACTCCAACCCTTTGTCACATTAAAATTTCTTTTTTGCAGAATCGCTTCAACGGTTTTAAAAGCCACGGCCGCGCCGCAAAGCATTTTATAAGGATAAATATCTTTGTTCCGCTTGGGATCCACAATGGCCACAGCCTTGGGAAGCTGACGGACCTCAAGATGGTGGTCCGTAATAATGGTATCTATGCCCTTTTCGCCGGCTTTTTCAACCTCCTTAAAATCAGTAATCCCGCAATCAATGGTAATAATCAAATTCACGCCCCGCTTGGCAAATTCGTCTATCGCCTTTATGCTCAAGCCATATTCTTCTTTATGCCTGTCGGGAATATAGACATCAAAATTTGAAAAACCGATTTTCTTGAAAAAATCATGAAAAACCACCGTGCCGCAAATGCCGTCTGCATCGTAATCCCCGAACAAAATCACCTTTTCATTCTTATCAATAGCCGACAAAATCCGCTCCACTGCCTTGTCCATATCCAAAATTTTAAAAGGGTCGTGCAAACTATTTTCGTAATCGGGATTAAAAAAATCGCGCGCGTCTTCTTCTTTTATATTTTTTGAAAAAAGAAGCTGTCTCTCAAAGTCATCAAATATTTGGTCTTTTAATTTCCATTGCTTAGTCGCCATGTGATACAGTATAACTGCTGTTGCGGATTGTCGCAAATTTTAATATATTCTATATTGAGGGCGCGTAGCTCAGTTGGTTAGAGTGTCGCATTGACATTGCGGAGGTCGGAGGTTCAAGTCCTCCCGCGCCCACCCTTCGACCCCGCCCAGGGTAAACCTATGAACATGACTATCATCTACCAAGATAAAAATATACTCGTCGTCAATAAACCGGCAGGACTTTTGGTCCATCCTGATACCAGACAAAAATCCGATACACTGATACAAAAAATTCTTAAAAATTATCCCGAGGCGCAGCTGGCGCATCGCCTGGACAAAGAAACCTCCGGCGTTTTGGTTATCGCCAAAAATCAGGAAACTTTTGAATTTTTAAAAAAACAATTCCAAGGCAGGACAGTCAAAAAAACTTATATCGCATTAGTAAAAGGCGAAGTGAAAAACAAAACGGGAATTATTAACACCCCTATTAAACTTTTTACCAAATCACGGGAGGCGGAAACCGAATATAAAATTATAAAAAAATATAAAGGCTATACACTCTTACGAGTGTCGCCTAAGACCGGCCGCACGCACCAAATAAGAATCCACCTGAAATCCATCGGCCACCCGATTGTAGGAGATAAACTGTACACCAAACGACCTAATTACCCCTGTGGCCTGAAAAGGCATTTCTTGCACGCCTCGTCAATTGAACTAACCCTGCCCGATAATTCCAGAATAAAAATAGAGGCGGATTTACCGGACGATTTAAATGATGTCTTGAAGTGCCTTGAAGAGTGTGATAAAAAATAATAATGAAACTATCACCGGTAAACATTGAAGAAAGGCAAAAAACTGATATCAGGGCCGGCGACACTATTCGGGTGTGGTTGCGCATTGATGAAATCGCCCAAAAAGGAAAGGCGGCCGGCAAAAGCAAATTGCAGGCCTTTGAAGGATTAATCATAGCCAGAAAACACGGGAAAGAACCCGGCGCCACTTTTACTGTCAGAAAAATCAGCGGAGGCGTGGGTGTTGAACTAACCCTGCCTCTATATTCTCCCAAGGTGGAAAAAATAGAATTGATCAGCCGGCCAAAAAGAGTCAGACGGGCCAAGCTTTATTATTTGAGGGAAAGGGCCGCGCGACAGGTGCGCAAAAAAATGAAACAATCAAGGCAAATCAGAGAGATTGTCATGAAAACAGAAACCGATTAGCGCGGGTGGCGGAACTGGTAGACGCACTACCTTGAGGGGGTAGCGGGGTTCATCCTCGTGGAAGTTCAAATCTTCTCCCGCGCATTAACAAAAATATTACCAATTATTATTAAATAAAAACCATGCAAAAAGTTATTATCTATTCCACGCCGACTTGCGGCTACTGCCACGTGGCCAAAGACTGGTTCAAAGAAAACAACATAGAATACGAAGATTTTGATGTTTCGCAAGATGAGAAAAAAAGAAACGAGCTGGTGGAAAAAACTGGCCAAATGGCCGTGCCGGTCATTGTCATAGGAGATGAAACAATAATCGGTTTTGACAAAGCCAAGCTTTCTGAACTTTTGGGGATTTAATAATACCGATTTTCACCCTGAGCCCGTCGAAGGGCCCCCGTAGCTCAACGGATAGAGCAAATCCGTCCTAAGGATGAGATAGGGGTTCAATTCCTCTCGGGGGTATATTATTGACACCGAACAACCATTGTATATACTTTAGATATACATATGAAAACTTTAATCAATATTAAAGCCGACAAAGAGGTTAAGGACGGCGCCCAAAAGATTGCCGAAGAATTGGGGCTTTCTTTGAGCGCGATAATTAACGCTTCTTTAAAACAGTTAATTAAAAACAAGGGGGTATGTTTTTCGGCTGTTCCAAGAATGACTCCTTATCTGGAAAATATTATTCGGGAAGCGAAAAAAGATTATAAGGCCAGTAAAAATATTGTCGGTCCTTTTGCGACCACGAAAGAAATGGATAAATATCTTAATTCCCTATGAAAATTGTCGTTCATAAAAACTTTGAAAAACAGTATAAAAAACTTAACAAAAAGACAAAAAAGAAATTGTTTTATTTATAACCATAGACACACATAGTAATTTATATTCGTAAACATAATGGAAAAAATAGAAAATGAAACTCAAAAACTGTCGCCGGAAAAGCAAATTGCCCTGGGATTGGCTGCGGAAACCATCAAATCAAGCGACCGGGCGCAAAAACTGCTCATATTCGCCACACAAGAATATCTACCCACGACAGAACAGTTAGAGAAGTGCGTTAATACAGAATATCTCTACAAAATAATAAAAACATTGTGGGAAAAATATCCGACCTTAAAAGAACTGGAAAACGGCCTTAACCAGCTGGTTGAGGAACGTATTGATATTCAAAAAGAAGAAAACATGACTTCCAGACAATATCACAAAAAAGTGGAAAAAAAACAACAGCAATACAAAGAAGAAGGGGTTCAAAAAATCGTAGAAGCGATGACCGAGCTTTATAAATAAAGGGGATATAGCTCAGTTGGCCAGAGCGTCTGCATGGCATGCAGAAGGTCGCCGGTTCGAGCCCGGCTATCTCCATATTTAAGAATTTGACAAAATCTTGTTGTTTTGTTAATATAAAAATAGAAAAAATAATTAACTTTCTCAAAGGGAGGTTGCAATGACGACCAGTTTTTTTCGCACTTTTACAAAATCTTTCAAAAAACAAATAGAAAAAAGAAAAAAAATTAGTAATCTTAAAAAAGAAAAAGGGAAATTACTAAGAGAAGTACCGGTGAATAAAATCCGACGGTTCCGCGAACTTTGCGAACAAATTCGCGAAGGAAACGGAACCAAACGGAAAAGAAAAGAAGTATTGAGCCTAAGAAGAGAACTTGAAGAATTGGGGCTCAAAAAAATTTATTACAAAATTAAAAAAATAAACCGAAAAATCAGCGATCTGATTTAGACGAAACCCCGCAATACTTGCGGGGTTTTTCACTTCCTCGTCCGGCCGTGAAAGGCCCGATGAACTTCTTTTAGTTGTCGGTCAGTCACATGCGTGTAAATTTGCGTGGTGGAAATATTACTGTGGCCCAGCAAAGCCTGAACCGAACGCAAATCCGCCCCGGCCCCGAGCAAATCCGTGGCAAAACAATGCCTAATAATGTGCGGCGTCACTTTCTTGGCAATACCGGCCTTAATGGCATAATGTCGAACAATTCTTTCCACAGAGCGCGGAGTCAGGCAAAATAAAGCTTCCTCAATATCAACTCTTTTGTCCAAATAATTTTTTACCGCCTCCTTGGCGTTGTCGGACAAAAAAACCAGCCGGATCTTGTCGCCTTTGCCGCGCACGGAAAATTCTCCTTTCTTGAAACTTGCCCCGCTCCTGCCGGGGTCTAAATCCTCCCTGTCCAGCGAGCATAATTCGGAAACACGAAGCCCAGTGGAAAACAATAATTCCAAAATCGCCTTGTCGCGCAAACTCTTTAAGTCTTCTCCGCGCGGGCTATCCAATAAACGCTGTAACTCGTCAGCGCTAATCAAATCAATCTGCCTTTCCCCTACCTTAGCCAATTCTATTCTTTCGGGCGGCAAGCTTTCTATGCCCATCCGCGCCAAATATTTCAAAAAATTCCGCAGAGCAATCAAATGATAATTTTGCGTCTTTTTCTTCAGACCTTGTCTATTTAAGTAAAGCCGATATTCGCGCAATTTGGAATCACTGATGGCGCTCGGGTCTTTCAATTTAGAAAATTCCAAAAACCGGCGCAAATACCTGTCATAGTTCTCAACGGTCTTCACTGCCCTTCCCCGCTCTATCTCTATATATTCCAAAAACTGCTTTTTTAATTCACTGAGGTTGTGCGACATACTTTTATTTTACACTTTCCTTGCAAAAAACAAAGAAATATAGTAAAGTCAAAATAATTAACAAATACATGGCTTTATCGGTAAAAGAAAAAGAAAAATCAATCGCCAAACACCGGCTGCACGACAAAGACACCGGTTCTTCAGAAGTGCAAATCGCGATTTTAACCGACCAAATCAAAGAATTGACCAAACACCTGAAAGAACAACCCAAGGACAATCATTCCCGTCGCGGACTTTTAAAAATGGTTTCCAAAAGGAAATCTCTGATGGATTATTTAAAAAAGAAAAACGCCGAAAACTATTCGTCTCTGATAAAAAAATTGGGGCTGAAACGAAACCGGTCGCTGGCGGACAAAAAAACAGATGAGCCTGACGAAGCATAAAAATCAAAGAGTTGCCGTCCTGCTAGATGTGCAAAACATGTACCATTCCGCGAAAGCCCTTTATAAAAAAAGGGTGAATTTCAAGGAAGTCCTAAAAACCGCGGTCAGCGGCAGACAATTAATCAGAGCTGTCGGCTATGTCATACGCACGGAAACAGGCGAAGAAAAATCTTTCTTTGATGCTCTTGAAAAAATAGGCATTGAACTCAAAGTAAAAGACCTGCAAGTGTATTCCGGCGGCATGAAAAAGGCCGACTGGGACGTTGGCTTGACAATTGACGCTGTGCGGCTGGCCAGCTCCCTAATTGACGCCATTGTGCTGGTAACCGGCGACGGCGATTTTGTTCCTTTGGTGGAATACCTGAAAGGAAAAGGCCAGCAAGTTGAAGTCATGGCTTTCGGCAAATCAACTTCCGCCAAATTGAGAGAAGTGGCCGATGATTTTTTAGACTTAAGCGAAAATACCAAAAAATTTCTTATATAAATAATAAATAAATAAACATGCAGACCAAAAAATACCAAATTGATTTTCATAATCGACCGCTGGCGGCCGAATTTTCTGATTTAACCGAACAGGCCAACGGTTCCGTTATCGTTAAATACGGCGACACAACCGTCATGGCCACCGTTGTCATGGCCGGACAAGCAAAAGAAAATATCAACCACTTTCCCTTGACGGTGGATTACGAGGAAAAATTCTACGCCGCGGGGAAAATTTTAGGCGGGCGTTTTATGAGAAGGGAAGGCAGGCCGTCCGAGGAAGCCGTTTTAAACGGTCGTATGATTGACAGAACTCTCCGCCCTCTTTTTGACGGTAGAATGCGAAATGAAATACAGGTCATTGTCACAACGCTTTCAATGGACGAAAACAACGACCCGGACACGCCGGCCATATTGGCCTCTTCGCTGGCGCTGGCAACATCGGACATCCCATGGAACGGCCCGATAGGCGCAGTGAGAATAGGGAGAATAAACAATGAGCTCGTCATCAATCCGACTTATGAAGAAAAAGAAAAGTCAGATTTGGATCTGGTGGTCTGCGGAAAAGACGGCAAAATAAACATGGTAGAAGGAGGCGCCGACCAGGTGCCGGAAGAAATTGTGCTGGAAGCCATGGAAAAAGTGCTGCCGGAAATAAATAAAATCGTAGATTTTCAAAACAAAATAATCAAAGAAATTGGCAAGCAGAAAGTTTGGCCGGAAATAAAAGAAAACCCCGAAGGCCTGGAAAGTCTTTTTGAAAAACATGCCAAAGAACGCCTTGAAAACGCGTTAAGTAAACCAAGCACCAAAAAAGAACACTATTTTATTTTGGAAGAAATTAAAAAAGACTGGATGCAAATATCGGAAAATAAATTCGGGGGCGCTTATTTGAAAAACGCCGACGATTTTTTTGAAGAAAATATCAACAATATCATACATAAGAACGTTTTAGAAAAAGAGTTGAGGCCGGATGGAAGAAAATTGGACGAAGTAAGGCCGCTCTTCACCAAAACTGGCATTCTGACGCGCGCTCACGGTTCAGGGCTTTTTTACCGCGGACTGACCCACATATTGTCAGTGGCAACGCTTGGCGCGCCGGGCGATTTTCTAATTATTGAAGGGATGGAAATAAGAACGAAAAAGAGTTTTATGCACCATTATAACTTCCCTCCTTTTTCCGTCGGAGAAACGGGCCGGCTCGGAGGACCGAACAGAAGATCCATTGGCCACGGAGCGCTGGCGGAAAAAGCGCTCATCAAAATAATTCCGGAAAAAGAAAAATTTCCCTACACTATCCGTCTTGTCTCGGAAACCATGTCTTCCAACGGCTCTTCTTCCATGGGCTCGGTCTGCGCTTCCACTTTGGCCCTGATGGACGCCGGCATTCCGATTAAAGCGCCCGTTTCAGGCATCGCCATGGGCGTCATGTCGGAAGGAGAAAACAATTACAAAATTCTGACTGATATTCAGGGGCCGGAAGACCACCATGGCGACACGGATTTCAAGGTGGCCGGCACCAAAAACGGGATAACCGCCATCCAAATGGACGTAAAAGTAAGCGGATTGACCGTAAAAATTTTAAAAGACCTGCTGGCGCAAAGCAAAAAAGCCCGTTTGGAAATTCTTGAAAACATGCTTCAAACAATAAGCGAGC
Organism: Patescibacteria group bacterium; assembly: GCA_018819015.1. Lineage (GTDB taxonomy): Bacteria > Patescibacteriota > Minisyncoccia > JAHISW01 > Tagabacteraceae > JAHJQY01. The sequence continues at coordinate 3,830 of JAHJQY010000014.1, read as the reverse complement.
CGAGAAAAGAATTATCGCCGTACGCGCCGCAAATAATCATTATTCAAATAAACCCGGAAAAGAAAGGCGCGCTTATCGGTCCGGGCGGAAAAACTATCAATAAAATTATAGACGAAACCGGCGTTCAAATAGACATAGACGAAAACGGCCAAGTTTTCGTGACTGGCGCCACCAAAGAATCGCTGGATAAAGCCAAAGAATTGATTGACGGAATAACCTACGAACCCAAGGCCGGAGAACTTCATCAGGGCAAAGTGGTAAAAATAATGGACTTTGGCGCTTTTGTTGAAATAAAGCCGGGAGTGGACGGACTGGTTCATGTATCAGAAATAGCCCCCTTTAGAGTTGAGAACGTTACTGATATATTAAAAGAAGGAGATATTGTGCCCGTTAAAGTCGTGGAGATAGACAATTTGGGCAGGGTGAATCTCTCAATTAAACAAGCCGACCCAGATTATGCCCGAAGAAAACAACAGCCAAAACCGCAAAAGTAGTCTTTACAAAATACGCACTCTCAAGAGCGACTATTCGGAAATATTGCACGAAAAAAAAATTTCTCTAACCGATATATTTCTTAGGCAGCCAGCCGGAAGGGAAAATATTGGCTCTGGTTATGAAAAAAATCGCGGAAAAAAAATTATAGCCGCTCTGACAATCGTCCTAATTTTATTAATTTTGGGAACATGGCTGTCAATCAAAATTTTTAGCAAAAAACCTGCCGCCGAAAATGAAATAACGGCGCCGCCACAACCAATCATGGCAAGCCAAAAAGAAATAATTATTGATGCCGCCGACAAAAAAGATTTTGACCGACAATTAAAAATAATTCTTTCCGGCTATTACAGAATGGGGGACTTCATCTCCGTACCGGTCAAGCAAAACAACCGGCTTATTACCTCCAAAGAATTCTTAAATCTTTTACAAAGCGAAGCGCCGGTATTTTTAACAATATTCCTGAAAAATAATTTTTTTCTCGGAATATTAAGCCTTGAAAAAAACAATCCCCTGCTAATCTTTGAAATAGAGGACGGCAAATATGACACGGTTTTTTCCGCCATGCTAAAATGGGAAAAATATTTAACGCAGGGCTTGAGTTTTATAGCGGACAAAGACATTGAAATTCTTTCAACCGATCTGAAATTCAAAGACGAGATTGTTCAAAACCAAAGTGTGAGAACCCTTGAAACAACCGAAGGAGAAACAATTTTTCTCTACACCATATTCAATAAAAAATATTTAATCATAACGAACCAGCCGAGAACATTTGAAGAAACCATCAAACAGCTTGTTCTCTACCGCAATTATTAGTATATTTATATTAACAAGCATGGACACAAATTATTTCAAAACAAAACTGGAAGAAGAAAAAGCGAAACTGGAAAAAGAACTTTCTCTGATCGCCCATCGCGACCCGCAGAACCCGGATGACTGGAAAACAGACCCGGAGAGATTGAATGTTATGGTCTCGGATAAAAATGAACTATCGGATGTTTTTGAGGAAACAACAAACAAAGAAGCGCTGGAACAGGAACTGGAAGACAGCTTAAATAAAATCAAAGATGCCCTGCAAAGAATAGAGGATGGTACTTACGGTGTCTGCAAAGAAGGATGTAAAATTGAAGAAGCGCGACTGCGGGCCAATCCCTCGGCCGAAACTTGCATAAAACACGCGGAAAGTGTTTAATATTCCCAATGGCAATTAAGATTCATTCCGGACAAACTACCGGACTCAACGGCAATATCATTGATGTTGAAATAGACCTGGCGCAGGGCCTGCATAATTTTTCCATTGTCGGCCTGGCCGACAAAGCCGTGGACGAATCCAGAAGCCGAATCTCCGCCGCCATAAAAAATAACGGCTTTGACTCTCCGCAAAAGAAAAACAGAAGAATAACAATTTCTTTAGCGCCGGCCGACCTGAAAAAAGAGGGACCGGTTTTTGATTTGTCTATCGCCCTTTCTTTTCTGCTGGCCTCCGGCCAGATAAATTTTTCTCCGGCTGAAAAAATATTTTTTGGAGAACTGGGGCTGGATGGAACTTTGCGTCCCATCAAAGGCGCTCTGTGTTTGGCCAAAACAGCCGCCAAAAACGGCTTTAAAGAAGTGTTTCTGCCGGCGGACAACGCCGAAGAAGCGGCGCTAATAAAAGAAATTGATGTCTATGGAGTCAAAAATCTTAAAGAATTAATTATTCATTTTCAGGGAGAAAACTTGCTGGAAAAACAGCCGGCGACCGCCATAAATTTCAGCCAGAACCATAAAAACCCGCTGGATTTCTCGGACATCAAGGGGCAAGAAACAGCCAAAAGAGGACTGGAAATCGCGGCCGCCGGCGGGCACAACGTGGCCATGTCAGGCCCGCCGGGCACAGGCAAAAGCATGCTGGCCAAGGCCTTCACCTCTATCCTGCCGCCGCCTTCTTTTGAAGAAACTTTGGAAATAACCGCCATCCATAGTGTGGCCGGCACGCTGGACAAGCCATACGCCACAGCCCGCCCCCTGCGTTCGCCGCACCACACGTCGTCGTATGTGGCCCTGGTCGGCGGCGGCGCCTGGCCCAAACCCGGAGAAATCACTCTGGGGCACCGAGGCGTTTTATTTCTGGATGAATTCCCTCTTTTTGATAAAAGGGTTATTGAAGCCCTGCGCCAGCCGCTGGAAGACGGGGTGGTAACGATTTCCCGCGCGCGCGGTTCAATAAAATTCCCCGCCCGATTTATTTTAATCTGCGCCATGAATCCCTGTAACTGCGGCAATCTCGGCTCCGGCACCAAAGAATGCATCTGCTCGCAAGGAGAACTCCTAAGATACCGGAGAAAAATTTCCGGACCGATTATAGACAGAATTGATTTATGGCTAGAAGTGCCGCAAGTGGAAATTAAAAAACTCTCGGATGATAAAATCACTTCCGAGAACTCAGAGGAAATACAAAAAAGAATTATTCAGGCAAGAGAAATACAAACTAAACGATTTGCCAACAAGCCAGTTCTAGTCAATGCCGAGATGGGAGTGAAAGAATTAAAAGAATTCGCTCCCCTGTCGCCCAGCGTCAGGCAAGCGCTGGATGGAGCGGCCAAGCGCTTAGACCTTTCAGCGCGCGCCTATCATAGAATAATAAAACTGGCCCGCACCATCGCGGACCTAGAGGAGTCTGACGAAATAAAAGAGCCCCATATATTTGAGGCTTTACAATATCGACCGAAAGCGAGTTAAATTACTAATCAATCCTTTATCATCAAAGAATTTATAACCTCTTGAACATTATCAATAGAACTCTTTAACTGCTGAATATCTTCAACAGTATTACTTTTTGATAATTTCAACTCTTCAATCTCTTTTCGTAATATTGATTTCAGTCCATCGTTATTTTTAGACTCTAACAAGTTAGTCAGCCTGGCTTTCTTTTCTCTTAACTCCTCTTCTGTTTCTTTCAATATATCTTTTTGAAGCGCAAACGTTTTGTGCTTGTCTTTAACAAATTTTATCGCAACTTTTATTAAAATCGCCAAAGATTCTTTCTCAACTCCTATTATTTCAGCCATTTTTTCTCCTTTTTTAACTATCAACGAACCTCTTTTTCTCTTTTGACCAACATAGCACTAAAAAAACGGGCTTTCAAGCCCGTGTCTTGTCCTAGTGGCTAATGGCTAAACCCTAGTGGCTAAAATGGATTCCTCGCCCCACGAACCTCAAAATGAACATGGCAACCGGACGATTTGCCGGTACTTCCTTCATAACCTATCACCTGCCCCTGCACCACATGCCAGCCATTAGAAACAATATTCTGACCAAGGTGTGCGTAAAGCGTCTGAGTTCCATTCAAATGGCTT
>JAHJQY010000013.1 GCA_018819015.1 Patescibacteria group bacterium | reverse complement strand
CTGCTGTGGCGGTCAGAAAAAAGACGATTGTGGCAGCAAGAAACCATGCGGCTGCCCGAGTGACGCTGGCGGAAAACCCTGCGATAAGGGATCCCAATAGGGCGACCTCGGTGCGGGCGGCTGCGCCCAAAAAATAATCCCGCCGCGGCGGGAAAAACCCAAAAGCCCCGCCTAGGCGGGGCTTTTTTTGGGTTGCGTGAAGTTTGTTTATTTTTTGTAACAATCTCTGCACATCAGGGTGTCTTCGCGGCCTGGTGTTGGCTGGAAGGGCAATTCTGTGATGGCTGTTCTGCATTGCGAACATTTCCAGTTCCCCTGATATTTTCTGCGCTGAAAGTCGTTCCTTCTTGGCCTGTCTGCCATTTTTTGCTTATGGCAATCCAAGCATAAAAGTTGAGATTCGCGCGCCGGGTCCGGCTCAAAAGGAAGTTCCGTAATGTCTGTCGCGCATTGCGAGCATTTCCAGTTTCCTTGGAATTTTGGCCTGTCAACCCTAGAATTATTTTCGTCTGACATTTAATTTAAATTTTTACTGTTCTCTATATTTACCCGCTATTTTAGCGGATTTCGACCGTAGCGGTCTGAATTAAAATGTTTATTTTACTTCAAAACACACTTATCTATTAATCATACTCAAAAACAATTGCTTGTCCAGCCCGTCTATTTTTGCTTAATTTTTGAAAAACATGTAGAATTAATAATTATCGGTTTAATTAATAAAGTATTATGGAAGAAAAAAAACATTATGTATGCAGCGCGTGCGGAGGATGTTCCGATGTTTTGGGCAATTGTGCCAAAGAAAGTTGTGAAAAAATGGGCCAGCCTATGGAAGAATGCGGTTGCGGCAATCCTAATGGCCACGAAGGTTCAAAAGGATGTGATGATTGTTGCGCTTGCGGAAAATGATTAAAATTAGTCGTTCAAAAATTGATCTTTTTTTGGAATGTCCACGTTGTTTTTATTTGGACAAAAAACTCGGCATTACGCGGCCGCGCGGTTTTCCTTTTACTTTGAATAGCGCGGTGGACCATTTGCTTAAAAAAGAATTTGATATCCACCGCGCTAAGGGCCAGCCGCATCCATTGATGAAATCTTACGGTCTTGATGCCGTGCCTTTTCAGCACGAAAAATTGGGCCAATGGCGGCATAATTTTACCGGCGTGCAGTTTTTGCACGAGCCGACGGGATTTTTAATTTTCGGCGCCATTGATGATGTTTGGAAAGATTCAAAAGGCAAACTTGCGATTGTTGACTATAAGGCGACAGCTAAAGCAGGCGAGATAAATTTGGATGCCGATTGGCAAATCGGCTATAAAAGGCAGATGGAAATTTATCAGTGGCTTATGAGGCAAAACGGTTTTGATGTTTCTGATACCGGTTATTTTGTCTATGTCAACGGCAAAAAAGACGTTAAGGCTTTTGATGCCAAGCTGGAATTTGATGTCCACTTGATTGGCTACAAAGGGGATAGTTCTTGGGTTGAAGGCGTTATTTTTGAAATTGCCAAAACCCTGGAAAGCGATAAAACTCCCGCGGCCGCGCCAGCTTGCGGGCATTGCGATTATGCGAAAAGAGCCGGCGGAACAGGATAGCGAGAATGATTGAATTTAAAATTCTTAAAAAGTCTAAAAAGAGCGGAGCCAGACTGGGGTTGCTGAAAACGGCGCACGGGGAAGTGGAAACTCCGTCTTTGGTGCCGGTGGCCACGCAAGCGGTTGTTAAAACTTTGACCAGCGAAGAAGCCGCGCGCGCGGGGACGCAGATTTTGATTGCCAATACTTTTCATCTGCATCTTAAGCCGGGCGAAAAAGTTATAAAATTGGCCGGCGGGATTCATAAGTTTATGAACTGGCAAAAACCGCTGATGACTGATTCTGGCGGCTTTCAAGTTTTTAGTCTTGGGTTTGGCCGTGATTTGGGAGTGGGTAAAATTTTAAAATATTTTCCCGGAGGGAAAAAAGAAATCGTCGTTAAGCATCAACAGCCGAAATTTTTAAAGATTACAGACAGGGGAGTTTGGTTTCGTTCTCCGGTTGACGGCCGAAAAATATTTTTGGGGCCGAAAGAGTCAATGAAAATACAGAAGCAGATTGGCGCGGATATTGTTTTTGCCTTTGATGAATGCACGCCGCCGATGGCCAGCAGGGATTATGTGGAAAAATCTTTGGAAAGAACGCATCAATGGGCCGAGATTTGCATTAAAGAAAAAAATAGCAGTCAGGCGTTGTTCGGCATAGTGCAGGGTTCCAATTTTAAAGACTTGCGCCAACAGAGCGCAAAATTTATAAATTTTTTGGGTTTTGACGGTTTTGGTATTGGCGGTGATTTGGGGACAAGCAAAAGCGATACTAAAAAAATATTGAATTGGGTTTTGCCGCATCTTGACGAGGATAAACCGCGCCACTTGCTGGGTATCGGCCACCCCGAGGACATAGAACCGATTATAAAAAACGGAATTGATTTGTTTGACTGCATAGCGCCGACACATTACGCGCGGCGTGGAATCGCTTTTGTGGACTCCGGCCGGCTAAACATGAACCAGTCAAAATTTTTAAATGACAAAAAATCACTTGATTCAAAATGCGGGTGTTTTGTTTGCCAAAATTATAAAAGAAATTATATTTTTCATCTTTTTAAGGCCAAAGAAATTACCGGCATGAGCTTACTGACTTTTCATAATTTATTTTTTATGAACGCTTCTATTGCAAAAATCCGTCAAAAAATTAAAATGAATATAGCGTGATTAATATTAATTTTTTAAAGTTTATGTTGCAAAATAAGATTAATGGTGTTTTGGGGGTTTGGATTATCGTGCTGGCCTTTTTGGGCTTTTCTGATTCTATGCACAGATTTTTGTTGATTATTAGCGGGATAGCCATTATAGTCGTTTCTTTCTACGGAAAATCCTTATTTAAGCCGACCGAAGAATTGGTTAAAGATATTGGGGAAACAAAGGAAACCCAAGAGCCACATGGAGAAAATCAGCTTCAGTAGGCGCGTAAAATTTTTAATTTTTTTTAGTTTGGCCGTTTTAATTTATGGCGGTTCGCTTTTTTATTCTTTAAAAAATAATTATTTTAATAATTCTTTTGAGTATTTGCCGGGCGCATCCGTTCCGGCATCGGCCGTGGAAACAATTTTGCCTCCGCCGCCGGTTCACATAAAAACTCCGGAACCGGTAAGGGCGATTTATATGACAAGCTGGGTTGCCGGGACAAAAAATTGGCGCCAAGATTTGATTAAAATGATTGACGATACAGAACTGAACTCCGTGGTTATTGATGTCAAAGATTACACCGGTAGAATTTCTTTTGAAGTTTCCGACCCCGTCTTAAAAGAACTTGGGGCCGAGGAAAAGAGAATTCCAGATGTAAAAAATTTTATAGAGTATCTGCATCAAAAAAATATTTATGTTATTGCCAGAATAAGTGTTTTTCAAGACCCTTATTTTGTTAAGTTGCGGCCGGATTTGGCGGTTAAGCGCGGCGATGGCGCAGCTTGGAAAGATTACAAAGGCATTGCCTGGATTGACCCTTGCGCGCGCGAGTACTGGGATTATATTGTTCGGTTGTCTAAAGAAACAGAAAGCGTTGGTTTTGATGAATTGAATTATGATTATATTCGTTTTCCTTCTGACGGAAACATGAAAGATATAGTCTACGATTTTTGCGATTCAAAGGTTTCAAAGGCGGAAAATATGGAAAACTTTTTTAGCCATCTTTCCCAACAATTGGAAGATTTGGAAATTTCTCTTTCGGCTGATTTGTTTGGTATGACGACCTGGAACAAGGACGATTTAAATATTGGTCAGGTTTTAGAAAAAGCCGCGCCTTATTTTGATTATATTGCTCCGATGGTTTATCCTTCCCATTACCCGACAGGTTTTCAGGGGTATCGCAATCCGGCTCTTTATCCTTACGAAATTATTTATTCGGCCATGAAAAGAGGCAGTGAAAAACTTATCGCGGCCAGTTCCACTCCGGCCAAACTGCGTCCATGGTTGCAGGATTTTGATTTGGGTGCTACATATACAGCAGAAATGATAAAAAAAGAAAAACAGGCGGTTTATGATGCTGGTTTGACTTCCTGGATGTTGTGGGACCCTGCCAATAGATACACCAGAGATGCGCTGGAGCCCAAGTAGTTCTTTAAAATAAAAAAGAAGGGAGGTGATTTTTGTGGGTTATGACCGTTGTGACCATACTCATTTGATAGAAGACCGAACGCGCATCGCGATCGCCCTGTTAATTAATCTTTTTGTTGTGCCCTTGGAAATATGGGGCGGCATATTCTCTGGCAGTTTTTCTTTGCTGTCGGACGGATTTCATATGACAAGCCACTTGGCCTTATTGAGTTTTGCTTGTTTTGTTGAAACCAAAAAGAAATATGAATTTTATTCGGTTTTTTTGAACTCTTTGTTTTTAATACGTTTGGCTATGTTTATGTTCTGCGGGGCTTTATGGAGAATTTTTTCTCCGGCCGAGATTTTAGGCGCCACTATGTTGTGGATTTCCTGCGTTGGTTTATTTGGCGATATAGTTCAAATTTTTCTTATGTATCCGGCCAGTCGGGATCATAGCCGCAACATGATGTCAATTTTCGCGCACACTTTAAGTGATGCCTCGTTTTCATTCGCGATTGTTGTCGGCGCCATCTGTGTTTATTTCTGGAAAATCTCCGGGATTGATGCTGTTGTGCTTTTGGTTTTTTTTCCGCAAGTTTTTATTTGGGGATTAAAATTGACAAAAGAAATTTTTTGTTGGGAGAAAAAATAAAAAAGCGGAAGTTGTAAAACTTCCGCTTTTTTTGGTACAATAAAAATAGTTAATAATAATTTTATTTATAAAAATATGAGAATTGCAATAAATGGTTTGGGGCGGATTGGGAGGATTTTTCTCCGACAGGCTTTAAACGAAAAAGATTTAAAGATAGTGGCCGTTAACGATTTGGGGGATAAAGAAAATTTGCTTTATTTGCTGAAGTATGACTCCGTTTATAAAAAGTTTGATTACGACACGGCAATTATTAACAAGATAAAATTTTCGCAGGAAAAAGATCCGGTCAATTTGCCGTGGAAAGATTTGGACATAGACGTGGTGGTGGAGTCCACCGGTTTTTTCGCTTCTTACGAAAAGGCCGAGGCGCATTTGGACGCGGGGGCGAAAAGGGTAGTTATCACAGCCCCTGTTCCAAAAGAAGATACTCAAACAGTGATTTTTACACCCGGGGTGAATATGGCCGCCGCGGCCAAAAGCAAAATTACATCTAACGCGTCCTGTACCACCAATGCCGTTACTCCGGTGGCGGCCATAATGATGGAAAACCCCGGAATCAAAAAAGCTTTTTTAAGCACGGTTCACGGCTATACCGCTACACAAGGCATAGTGGACAGGCCGGATTATAAAGATTACAGGCGCGGCCGCGCGGCGGCCGTAAACATAGTGCCGTCTAGCACGGGTGCGGCCGTGGCCACCACCCGGGCTATTCCGGAGCTGGCGGACAAGTTTGACGGTATTGCCATGCGAGTGCCGGTAGTTTCCGGTTCTATCATAGATTTTACTTTTGTTTCCAAAAAACTCACTTCTGTTGAGGAAATAAATAAAATTTTTATGGAAGCGAGCCAAAAGCCGGAATGGCGGGGGGTTTTGAAAATCGCCGACGCGCCGTTTGTTTCCACGGATATTTTGGGCGAGCCTTATGGCTCTATTGTTGACTTGGAATTTACCAGAGTGGTTGATGGTGATTTGGTAAAAATATTGTCTTGGTATGATAATGAGTGGGGTTATTGCTCCATGCTCATTAAACACATTAAAGAATTAAAGAAATTTCTTTAATAAATATGAAAATTTTTATTGCTTCCGACCACGCCGGTTTTGAACTAAAAGAAAAGTTAAGAACATGGCTGGTTGAGTTGGGATATGAAGTAAAAGATTTCGGCGCTTTTTCGTACAATAAGGATGATGATTATCCGGATTTTATTCGCGATGCCGCCGTGGCTGTTGCGAATGACTCCAAGCATAGCCGGGGGATTATTCTTGGCGCTTCCGGGCAGGGAGAGGCCATGGCGGCCAATAGATTTAAAAATGTTCGCGCCGCTGTTTATTACGGTGGCGAGGATGAAATTATTAAGCTTTCCCGCGAGCATAACGATGCTAATGTTTTATCGCTCGGCGCGCGTTTTTTAAGCGAAGATGAGGCGAAATCGGCCGTAAAACTTTGGTTAAAAATTGATTTTAACAGAGAAAGAGAAAACGAGCGTCATTTGCGGAGGATTAAAAAAATAGATAATGGAATATAAACCCACAATTGGCTTAGAGATTCACGCTGAATTGAAAACGCAAACTAAAATGTTTTGCGGCTGTCTTAATGACCCTGATGAAAAACTGCCGAATGTTAATATTTGCCCGATTTGCATGGGCTATCCGGGAACTTTACCCGTTATTAATAAAGAAGCCGTTAAAGAGGTTTTGCGGCTCGGGTTGGCGCTTGGCGGCGAATTGGCGGACTACAGCCGCTTTGACCGCAAAAATTATTTTTATCCTGATTTGCCAAAAGGTTATCAGATAAGCCAGTTTGAATATCCGTTTGTACGCGGCGGGAGTTTGAATGGAGTAAAAATAAATCATATTCATTTGGAAGAGGATGCAGGCAAGTTAATTCACGAAAAAGATTCTACGCTGGTGGATTTTAACCGCGCCGGGGTGCCTTTGATGGAGTTGGTTACGGAGCCGGATATTTTTTCGGCGGAACAGGCGCGTCTTTTTGCGGAAGAATTGCGGTTGCTTTTAAGATATTTGAGCGCTTCTTCGGCTGATATGGAAAAAGGACAGATGCGTGTGGAAGCAAATATTTCTATTTCAGACGAGGAGAAACTTGGCACCAAAGTGGAAGTTAAAAATTTAAATTCTTTAAAGGCGGTTGAGCGGGCAATAAATTATGAAATTAAAAGACAGGCGGAACTTTTGGGAAAAGGAAAAAAAATTGTTCAGGAGACGCGGGGTTGGGATGAAGACAAGCAAAAAACATTTTCTCAGCGCGGAAAAGAAGAGGCGCATGACTATCGTTATTTCCCGGAGCCGGATTTGCCGCCATTGAAAATAAGCGAGATAGAAGATTTTAAAAACCTAGGGGCGACAATTCCGGAATTGCCCTGGCAAAAAAGAGAAAGATTGAGCAAAGAATACGGAGTGCGGGATGATTTGGTAAATAATTTTGTTAATTCTCCGGAACTGGCCAATTTTTTTGAAGAGGTTGTTTCAGAAGTTGAAGCCAATGAGGGAACAGAAGCCAAGAAAAAAATTATTGAACTAACAATTAATTATTTGACCAGTGACTTGGCCGGCTTGATGAAAGAAAAATTGTTGAATTTTGAAGATTTGCGCGTGACCCCTGAAAATTTTGCCGACCTGATAGAAATGGTGATGGAGAATAAAATTTCCTCGCGCGCGGCCAAAGATGTTTTAAGGCAGATGGTGGAGACCGGGGCGGAACCGAATGTTGTTGTGCGAGAAAAAAGTCTGGAGCAGACCAGCGATGAAGGAGAAATAGAAATTGTTGCCAAAAAAATTATTGAACAAAACTTGAAGGCGGCGGAGGATTATAAAAAGGGCGGGGAGAACGCGATTCAGTTTTTGGTCGGCCAGCTGATGAAAGAAACCAGAGGCAAGTCCAATCCCCAAAAGGCCAAAGAAATTTTGGAAAAACTTCTTAAGTCTTAATTTTATAATTCTAATTTTTAAGTATACGGATGCTACGATCGTAGTATTTGTATACAAAAATACACAACGAATTTTTTATAAAATCAAGGTTTAATTCTTGGTTTAGTTTTGTTATAGTAGGAAAAAAGAAAAAAAGAAAAGCATCTTGACAATTTAAAAATATATACGGACGGAGGGAATAACATGGGACAAATCTATGATGACAAAAGACTGAAAGAGCTTGTGGCGGACTGTAAAAGTTTGTCGCAGGTTGAAGCGAAGATAAATAAAGTCATTAAAACAAATCTCTATTTTAAGAAAAGGATTAATGGCCTTAGAAATCCGGTGGCCGCAATTAAGCGGGCTTTGAGAGATCGGGGTTTGTTGAAAAATCTCGTTAAAGATACAAAAAGTGTCACGGCAGAAAGTCTTACAAAAGAAAAATGGCTCGGCTTTTTTTCTTGCAGCCGTACTATAAACGAAGCTGTTGATAAATTTAATGTTTCTGCCGCGCAGGTAAAAAAACGGCTTTCAAAACCCATTGATGGCCAGAGGCTGTATAAACATAATGGCACTTTTGGCCAAGAACTTTTTGTTTATTTGCCGGCAAATAAAGACCAAACAAAAATTAAACCTAGAATTTGGTCTTATGTTATGGAGAAAACAGGAAAGCCCGGTGTTGCCATAAATTTTCCTGATGATGTCGGTTGGCGCAAAAGAGAAAAAAATAAAAACAGAAAAGAAAAAATAAGAATAGTTCCCATTTCGGATGTTTGGTTGCAGTATCCCAATCCACACCATCTTCATGACGAGGCGAATTTTAACGAAAGATTAAACTGGATTGAACGAGAAGATCATGTTTTTGCTATTTTGAATGGCGACATTCTTTATCCTCGCGACTACGGACCAACAAAAACCAGGGGACAAAATTTTGCCAAGGTTGTTAACAGCTTGCGGGCCAAGCTTACGCCTATAGCCCACAAAATTTTATGGGCTCAAGCGGGTTGTTTTGAAGAAAGGCATTCCAAAACCGCCGGCTTGTTTGATCCGATCAAACATCTTTGCGGCGAGTGGAATATTCCGTATTTTGAAACGCCTTGCAGTAATGTGATTTGCTGGAAAGGCAATTTGTTCAGTTTTTATTGTATCCACGGCAGAAGCGCGGCCCAAAAACATGGAGCAAAACTTAACGCCGCCGTTAGGCCTCTTGTGTTCAATGAATTCACGCATTTTTTTGTAATGTCTCATATTAGAGACAAGAAAACGCGAAAAGTGAGAAGGGTTCGGAGAAATATTGAAGCCACGGGGTTATCTTTGGAAAAACAGTATGCCGTTATTTGCCCATCTTTTGTTAAATATGATGAAAGCAGGGAAGCTAAGTGGGGATATATTCCCCCATCCCGAGGGCAAATGAATTTGGTTGTGTATGCTGACGGAGATTATCATGTGTATACTTCACCCCAGCAAGAGTTTGAAGAAATAGGAATTTGACGATGAAAGAGGTACAAACAATGAAAAAAAAAGATATTCAAAAATTGTATGATTTTTTGTCGGCTCCCAAAACAACAAGTCAAATAGCAACACACCTCGGGATTAAAACAGAAAACCTACACAATTTGTTATTTGGCTTAGATTTTAAAAGTTTAAATTTGTTTTCTTCCAGAATATTGAGTGGTGAAAATCTTTATTTTTTAAAATCTCAAATAGAGTCTTTTTCAAAAATTGAGGTTCCGCCTAGAGCATGGTATTACACTGCGCCGATTTTGCCCGAGCCGGGCAAAATTCCGTATTTGAGAATTCAGTTTTTGCCCAGTGTGGATTTTAAAAAAATAACAATAGTTCCTATCTCTGATCTTCATTATGGTCACGAAGGATTCAACGACGATAAATTTATTGAATATGTGGATTGGATAAAAGCAAACAAAAATGTTTTTTGTTTTCTTAACGGTGACATTTTTGAAAATGCTCATCCTGATTCTCCTGGTGGTGCTATTTTTGACCAAAGGGTTCGCCCCAAGCATCAGCCGCCAATGTTTATAGAGATGGTTGCGCCTATTCTTGATAAAATTTTATGGGCTCAGCCCGGTAATCACGAGGGGCGTTCTATAAAGAAGGCGGACATAGATCCTCTTTTCTGGTTTTGCCAGTTGTTCGGTATTCCTTATTTTGATCAGCCGATCTACGTTGACATTAATTGGAAAGAGCACGATTTTAGTTTGTTTTGCCAGCATGGTTCTACTGGCGCTCTTACCGAAGGTGGTAAATTTAATATGGCGGCCAGGCCTACTTCGTGGACAGATTTTACCATGTTTTACGTCATGGGCCATGTTCACGATGAAATTACCGGGTCGTCCATAAGAAGATGTAGAATTGTCAAACAATTTAAAAATGGAAAGGTTAGAGAATATATGCTCGTAGACAGGGAACAGTATATTGTCGTCGTTCCCGGATGGATAGAGTACTGGGGCACATACGCGGCGCGAAAGGGATATCATCCCACTTCGCAAGGCACTGTCGCTCTTCATTTAAGAAGCAGTGGGAGTTATGAGGCTTCGAGTTAGTTAAAATACAAAAAGTAAATTCCCGACACCCTTGATGGTGTCGGGAATTTTTGTTAGGGTTTTGAGAGGTTTGAAAACAGAAAAAAAGGAGATACCCATGAATAAAGAGTTTTTACTTTTTCTTTCCGGGCCAATAACAGGTATTTCGTATGGCGCAAGCACGGAGTGGCGCGAGTACGTTGCCAGTAAACTACCCCCATACATTAAGGCAGTATCGCCCATGCGTGGCAAAAAATATCTTGCCAACGAAGGGATAATCAAAGATTCTTATGAAGAGCATCCCTTAAGTTGTCAAAAGGGCATCACTTGCCGCGACCGGATGGATGTTATGCGATGTGATATGATACTTGTTAATTTTATTGGCGCCGACAAAGTTTCCATTGGTTCTGTTATTGAAACCGCTTGGGCAGACGCCTGGCGGAAACCTATTGTTGTCGCCATGGAAAAAAATAATATTCATTCTCATTCTATGATTCGGGAAGTTTCCGGGTTTATTGTTCCTAGTTTGGACGAGGCGATAGCAATTGTAATTGCCGTTCTTTCGCCGACGCT
>JAHJQY010000012.1 GCA_018819015.1 Patescibacteria group bacterium | reverse complement strand
TTTTACCCAGCCGGTTCGCTTTAATTCGTGGAGGGCTTGCCAAACCTCCGGCGCCACCTCGGCAAATCTAAGCTCGGGTGGTTGTTCTTTGTTAAATATTAATTCGGGCATGGGATTTATTTTTCCAACATCCTTACATTCTCAAGTTTGTAAGGATGTTATTATTTTACGGATAAAATTTTTATTTCTTCAATGACATCGCCGGGTTTTTTGTTCAATAATTGTTTAGTCAACGGAGCATTAACGGAAACAAACTTTATAAACGAGCCGTCAAGCTCCAATTCCAAATCAGGGAAAAGAGAAATAAAATAAAAACTGGATTGGCCATCTCTAGAAATTTCCACCAGCGCTCCCGGTTCAATTTTTGTTTTTTCACCCATGACTAAAGATTTCAAAAAGTCCGCGTGCTCAATCATTCTTCCTTTTTCAGCATCAAGGTCATCAATTATTTTTTCCGTTTGAAAACGTGTCGTATCAGACCAGGACTGCATGGCGCTCGGCGCTTCCCTTCTCTGTTGTTCTGTTTTCTGGATCTGCTCTTCCAGCTCTTTTAATTTAGAACTCAACTTCTCTATAGCAAGTTTTATAATTTTTTCTTTATTCATAAATTAAAATCTATGTCTAAGCATAAATTTATTTGCATTTTAATTTTAACACAACAAATTTTAAAAGTCCGCCCATTGGCGGACTTTTGCCGTTTTCTTATTAAAATACCCCAAAACATTCTTTCTGAAACACGTCGGCTAACCTTTGGTGCACTATCTCCCCGCCGTAGACGTTTACTCCTTTTAGCAAGGCTTCATTGTCTCTCAGCGCCCCAACAATCCCCTTGTCTGCAATTTCCAAAGCAAAAGGAAAAGATGCGCTTGTAAGAGCAGCCGTGGATGTTTTTGCCACAATGCCCGGCATATTTGTTACGCAGTAATGGATTACGCCATGCTTTACAAAAACAGGATCTCTGTGCGATGTTGGCCTCGAGGTTTCAAAACATCCGCCTTCATCTATTGAAATGTCTACTACAACAGCATCCTTCTTCATTTTTTTAATCATTTCTTCTGTAACCACCTTGGGAGTACCCGCTTCTTTTAGAAGCACGGCCCCAACAAGAATGTCGGCTTTGCTTACAAGATGCGGAATTGTTTTACGATTGTAATCTAAACACCAGAATATTTTTGGGTAAAGCTCACAGGCGTCAAATCTTCTCCTTAAATATTGACGCCTTGCCGGATTTGTTTCAATCAAATAAACCCGAGCATTAAGACGCAAAGCAAGCTCAGTAGCGCTTTCACCCGCATTGCCTCCCCCAATAATCACAACTGTTGTTAAATCTGATCCTTCGTAATTAATCAAAACACCTCGGCCATTGCCATTCATTTTTTCCAGATATTGCATGCCTTTTTGAATAGCCAGCCTGCCGGCAATTTTGCTCATTGGCGCCAAAATAGGAAGAGATCCATCTGAATTTTGGATTGTGGCATAATCTATAGCGGCCACACGCGCTTCTCGCAAAACTTCCAGCAAATCAGGAAAAGCCGCTAAATGCAAAAATGTGTAAAGAATTTGTCCCGTTCTTAAATGTCCGTACTCGCTTTTTTGAGGCTCTTTTACCTTCATTATTAAATCGCTCTGCCAGACTTCCCCAAAATAAGTAACTTTAGCTCCGGCAGTTTTATAATCTCCATCAGAAAACCCGCTTCCCTCTCCTGCGCCAAACTCTACCAAAACATCATGGCCATGCTCGCAGAACCTCTTTACATTATCAGGAACCGCAGCCACGCGGTACTCCTCTTCTTTTATTTCTTTTGGTATTCCAATTTTCACTGTCTGCCTCCTTTGTATAAATATAAATAAATGTAAACGAACTTGTTTGAATTCGTGTCAATTATTACATACAACAAAGAACTTGGCAAGAGTCAAACTATTTTTGCTTTTTTTTGCAGATAGGCTTAATGCCAACATTTCGCACCTTGCCCTCAAGGCGCGACGCCCTGGCAATAAAACTTCTCGGCGCCCTGTACGCCATTTCCCATTTTCTGCTTTCTCCTTTTGTATTTTTCTTTAGCATAATTTTAGTTTACCACTAACCACAAAACCCGCCAGCGGCGAGATAGTGTATCATATGTGAAATGGATGGCCAAAGGGAGGGAAGGCGCCATTTTTAATCCTTTCCCGGCACAAAAAAGACGGTTCGCGATGAACCGCCTTCTTAGATTTCTTTCGCTTTCTGCTTATTCCAATCAACGCTTACCTGCCCGTAATTTTATATCTTGTATTTCAAGACCTGGGATAATTAATCATACAGAATGTTTTATAGTCCTTTATTTCTGCAACGATCAACAACCTGCTCATAGGGATGATTCCAAGCATCCGCGTTGTAATCTTTGCACGTTTTACAAATTCCAGTGAAAATTTTCTTTTGTTGGTTGGCACGTAGTCGGGCCAAAGCTGTTCCTTGCCAAACACCAGCAATGGTAACCCCCGGATCTATCAAGTCGCCTAAAACATTTTTATTTTCCCAGTCATTGTAGCATACGCTCATTTGCCCCCACGGGTTGATATTACATCGTGTCCAAAGTCCATAACAAGGCTGTCGTGGACTTGGCAAGAATGCAATTGCCGGCACGGTGCCCTTAAAAGTGTGTAGTTTCCGCTTGATAATTTCATCAGCAACACCACCCCACCTCTGCTCAAAAATGGCATATTCGTCAACGCTTTCCTTGGTAGGACGGACAATAAAGCTAACCGTAATACGTGTTTTAAGCCCTAACTCATTGCGTTGACACACCATTTCTTTTACATTTTGCTCCACCCTTGAGAATGCATCGAGATATTTAGATACACGTATCCGACTGTAAGTTTCAGGTGTCGCGGCGTCTATACTGACTTCAATCAAGTCAAGGCCGACCATCATCAGAGCTTTTGAAATGTCTGGCTTGAGCCAGTAGCCATTGGTAATGAGCGAAATGGGGCTGCAAGGAGCAACTTGGTTGGCGTATTGTGTAAACTCAATCATTTTTGGATGTAACAATGGTTCTCCCCAAGCAATAAAACGCAGTATTGAACCCGGGTACTGCCCCATCTCATCTGCAATCTTGCGAAAAACTGCTGTCTCCATATTATGCCGACTATATCCCCGTTGCTTCACGTATTGGGGATAAAAACAATGCGTACAAGCAAAATCACACACATTGATAATGGAAACTACGGTCATACTGGGAAACATCGTGCCTTCAGGCGTGGGAAAATCATATTTCATTTGGTTGCCTCTTTCTTCTTTGTGGAAAGACCTATGTCAATATGAGAAAATTGACTGCACTTGGTTATAATTTCTTCATATAGTTTTTCTATGGTTTCTTGAGACATACGATTATTCACTGCTCCAACTTTCGTACCCAAATTAGGATTGTTGAAAAAAGACAGCGCGCAATAATCTGTAACATTACGGTGATGCCCCTCTTGCCATAAAGGACTACCCGGTAACGGGACAAACTTAGATACTTGAATAGAATCAGGCCTGTAACGCGCGACCCAATCCACGATTAGCCTGGCGGTTTCTGGTCCATCGCCGGGCAAACCCCATATAAACATCGCCTTGACCTGCAGATCGTGCGCGTGACAAATTTCAACAGCTTGCCCATTCTTCTCAACACGTGTTTTTTTATTTACATAATGCAAAACTGTTTGACTTGCCGACTCGATCCCTAACTGCACTCGGCAACAACCTGCTTCTGAAAGCAATTTCGCTATTCTTGGTGTCAGTAAATCGGGTCGAAAATTACATCGGAAACTCATTCCCACCCGGCCAACTTGCCTACAAAAAGATTGTACTTGCCGTTCTGTTACAAACGGCAAATCGTCAAGCACAATAAGCCCGCGATAATTTTGTTCATAAAGTGATTTCAATTCGGCGACAATGTCTTCATCCGAGCGGCGGCGATAACGAAAATGCGGTCCGCAAAACTTACAAAAATAGGGACAGCCGCGCGAAAGAAGAATTGAAGCAACCCGCAGGTCTTTATCTTGCTCAAAAGACAGAAACGGTTGCCACAACTTGCTGTCTTTTATCAAACTTCTGTCCGGAAACGGAATCCGGTTAATATCTTTTACTAATCCCGCGTGAACGATTGCTGGTTTACCAATAGGAAAGTTAACTAACCTGATAATTTCCTCTTCCGCTTCGCCGGTTACTACAACATCAAATCCATTACGCAATGCTTCTTCCGGTAAGGCAGTCGCATGCGAACCGCCAATAGCTATTATCGCGAGGCTACCTTCGCGCTTGAAATAGTTTAGAATTTGAACGGCGTCTAAATATTCCCGTGTGGTGGCGGAAATGCCGACAAATTCAAAAGATTCTTTAAACAACGCCTCCAGTTCGCTGAGACTATGTAAATGTACGATGGTGACTTTGTGCCCCCACCGTTTAAGTATCGTGCCTAAATATAGGAGACCGAGACGCGGTACAGAATTAGGATTTTCAAGAAAAGGATTTGGCGGACTAACTAACAAAATATTTTTTTGTTGGTTAAGGTTTGAACATTTCATATTACCTCCCCTTTATCTATGCGAGTGAACTTATCTCCGTACTTATCTTACAATAAGGATCGGGTTTTCCGCTAAGCTCTGAGTAGAGTTCCATAAAAACACACGTACCCAAACAATCATGTTTGAAACGAGAGCAACCGATACAACGCATATTGCAATTACTGCTCCGTTTTCTTAACGCGCGAAGTAACTCCGATTGCGACCAAATCTCTAAAATAGAATAATTGTTGTTGCGAATATTTCCGAGTGTAAATTTCTCGGGAGATAACTCAAAGAGAAACGCACAAGGAAGTACTGTTCCATCAGAATTTACGTTAAAAGATTTTTGGATAGCATTACAACCCGTTAAGTTGATACCGCTGATTGTCAATTCCCTTTCCATGACAACATGAAATGAAGTGGAAAAATAAACACCGGCATATTTCTGTTTTTTTTCCTCAATCATCCGTATGACCGGAATTATTTCCGATAACGGCGGTGGGTCAAACTTTTCAACCGCTCTTCCTGTTGGACGAAGGAGAATAAAACAAAATCCGCAACCCAATGGCGCAAACTCGTCAATAAACCCCTCAATGCAAGAAAGAGTATCACGATTTATTGCGCAGTTTAAACGCAATGGTACGCCCGCCTCCCGCAGAATCCGCACATTCTTGACTATATACTGGTATCCGTTTCCCCGATGATTGGTATGCGGTTTCTCGGCGGCATCTAATGAAGTAATAAGTAATTGGGGACTGAGCTTGATGAGTTTATCAAGCTTAGTTTTGTTGATCAATAGATTGGAATTAACCGATAGTGCCATGCCGTTTTGCCACACCGATTGAGCTATTTCATAAAAATCCGGGTGTAGCGTTGTTTCACCACCAGTAAGACGGACTTCAAAGACCCCGTCACGCCCAAAATTTTCAATAGTTCGCAACAATTCTTCGGTAGACAATTCATTAAGACGCGCACTACCTGCTTTATTCAGGCAGTAGTTGCAGTTAGCATTACAGCGCAAACAAATTTCCAAATAAATACGAATCGGTCCCGCCAGGGAGTTAGTCGGCAACTGTGTGCAATTAATCTTTAACCGTAAAGTGTCGCCACCATTGAGAGCGGCAAACAGTCGGTCAAAGTTCCCGTCACTAATGTCGTTTTTTGGCTCTACTATTGGAACGCGTGTTGTTAATCCGGAAACATCCTGACTTGTGGGCAGGAATACAAGTAAATCAGCAAATTGAACGGCATCAACAAAAAAGTAACTCAAGTTTTGCGGATTATAGACCGTTGCCCCAAAGCGGCGGCGAAGCCGCCGCGAATGCGAGCCCAGCCCCGCTTGTGGCGGGGCTGGGCGAGCGAATGTCGTCGTCGGGAAGTTTTAAGTTTGTTCCGAACGAAATGGCTGCGGGGCTAGGATTCGAACCTAGATCTTCAGGTTCAGAGCCTGACGTGCAACCGTTACACCACCCCGCAAAAATTATTTATAATCTCGAAATTTTATTAATTCTTTAATTTTATAAACTTCTTGTTTTCTTGATAACTGAACTCTAACATTATCCCGATGCGGATGAAATCCAAATTTTTGCAAAAGCATAAAAACATTTTGCAAAAGAGATTCATTTCGATTACTGAACGAAAACTTGTATGTGGAAGTTTTTTCATGCACACCAAAACTTCCTTCCGCCTCATATAATCCTCTCAAATATCTTTTTATATATTCCTTATTCCTAATAATCCATTTCGGAATAACAACATTCAAATTCTTACGAGACCCAGTCGGAATATTTAATCTTTTGCTTATTTTTTTCTGGTATACACGAATACGAGTACAACCTTTATTGTTCCCAATCTTGGCCACATAAGGTTCTTTTTCAAAAATTTTTTTTAATAATTCGGTATATCGTTTTATAAAGTCCGAATTATTAGAATTAGCTGCAATTGTTAAACTTTCTGTTCTAGGAAACTTTTCAATATGGCCATCGCCTAATACTACCCCGATTAATTCCGCTAAATCTCCATCCTTTTTAAAAGAAGGGTAGTCTGCCTTGATTTTACCAAGAGCTTTCATCTCTTTTCGCCATTTCGCAAAATTATCAATTTTTTTCCGCTTCATCGTACGAGATATTTTCATAACAGATGGATGTGTCTCTTTTGTAAATCCTTTACTCCAACTAATGTGCATAAGTTAATTCTAGCACAAAAAAGAATATTTTCCTACCATTAAGTGAATTTTCAAAACAACATAAATCTACGCTTGCAGTATAAAAGCGTAGCTTAAATTAGTAAAGAAAAAAAGACCAACTACGCATTCAAATATCTCCTGGTCGCGATCCAGCTGGAAACAGTTCCCAAAAGAACGCCGACAACCAGCAGAATCAAAAACATCTGGAAAAAATTTGTCAGATAATAATGAAAAATATTGATGCCACCGAAAAATTTTTCCGACAGCGGACCCAACCAAAAAGTCAACGGATAAAATAAAAATATTGTAACAATGGCGGAAATAAACCCGTACAAAACTCCTTCAACAATAAACGGACTGCCGATATACCTGTTTGAAGCTCCAACCAGACGCATTATTTTTATTTCTTCCTTGCTGGTATAAATGGCCAATCTTATCGTATTAAAAGTAACCAACAAGGCGATAAAAGCAAAAAAGAGACTAATTCCCGTTCCCAATCTTTTAGACGCCAGCAATATGTTTGACAGCCGGTCAATCACCACTTTATTCTGCCTGTAATTAATTTTATCAATTATTGAAAAACTCCCCGACTCAAGAAAACGCGCGATGCTTTCATACTGCTCCGGGTCTTTTGCTTTTATGTTCAAGCTGGCGCCCAAAGGATTGTCACCCAACTCTTCCAGGGACTGGATTATTAAATTGTTCTCCGCGTGCCGGCCTCGGAAAGCCGCCAGAGCTTCATCGCGGGAAATATACTGCATCTCCTTCACTTCATCCAATTTCGCCAAATAATCCCGCAAGGAAAAAATATCTCCTTCTCCGGCATCCGTTTTAAAATAAACGGTTATATCCACTTTATCCTGCAGTTGAAGCAAAACGGATGAAAGAACCGCCTTGCCAAAAATCAAAGTACCAATAATGGAAAGGGTCACAACCATTATTAAAACAGTGGCCACAGAAACCCAGCTGTTCCGGAAAAAATTTACAAAACCCGCCTTTATAACTCTTTTAAAATTTATCCACAACATATTTATATTACATATTTACCTTTTTTATCATCGCGCGCGACCCGGCCTTTTTCCAGCGTAATCACGCGCTTGCCCAATGAATTAATTATATCTTTATTGTGCGTAGTTAAAATAACAGTAGTATCCAACTCGTTAATTTTTTTAAAAAGCCCCATTATTTCCTGGACATTAAGGGGATCCAGATTGCCCGTCGGCTCATCCGCGATAATCACATCCGGCCTGTTAACAATGGCTCGGGCGATGGCGACTCTCTGCCTCTCCCCACCCGAAAGCTCGCTGGGAAAATGAAAACTTTTTTCCAGCAAACCGACAACTTCCAAAACCTGCGGAACGTTTTCTTTAATGTCTTCATCTGTTTTGCCGGCCGCCTGCATGGCAAAAGCTATATTTTCATAAGCCGTCTTGGTGTGCAAAAGCCGAAAATCCTGAAAAACCACTCCTATTTTTTTTCTAAGTTTGTGAATATCTCTTCTGCGCAAGGAATGCACATCCAAAGACTCAAAAAAAACACTGCCGGATGTCGGCTTTTCCTCGGCCAAAAACAATTTCAGCAAAGTCGTTTTGCCCGCGCCGGACTGGCCGACAATAGACACAAATTCGCCCTGATCAATGGCGAAACTAACATCTTCCAAAGCAATGGAAGTGTCCGAATAAACTTTTGAAACTTTATCGAAATAAATCATAATGGATATCAATGGATATCAGCAAAACCAATTATATACTTATATTATAATTTTTCTTCCGCTTTTACAAACTCGTCCAACCCTCCCGCCAAAACGCCTTCAATATCGGATGTTTCAATATTGGTCCGGTGGTCTTTCACCATTTTATACGGATGCAGAACATACGACCTGATCTGATTTCCCCACTCCGGTTCGGTTTTTTTGGTAATTTTCAATTTTTCCAGTTCTTCCTTTTTATACTGCCGGCTTAGCGCGTACAATTTTGATTTCACTAAAGCCATGGCCCGTTCGCGGTTCTGCGCCTGCGAGCGCTCCGATTCCACGCGCACGTTAATTCCGGTGGGCACGTGCTTAATTCTGACGGCGGTTTCTCTTTTGTTGACATTTTGCCCGCCCGGGCCCGAGGAACAAGTGAAATCAACCTCCACCTCTTCCGGCCTTAGCTCAATTTCCGGCTCCTCAACAAAACGCGGCATAATTTCAACCAAGGCAAAAGAAGTGTGGCGAAGTTTTTTGGCAGAAAACGGAGAAACTCTCACCAGCCGATGCACTCCCATCTCGCCTTTTAATTGGCCGTAAACATTAGAACCCAAAATTTCAAAAGTCACATTCCTCAATCCACTGTAATCATTCTTGTGCTCGTGCAAAATTTTGGCGCTCCAGCCTTTTTGAACGGAAAATTTCTGATACATATCAAAAAGCATCCTTGCCCAATCCTCCGCGTCTTCCCCGCCGGCGCCGGCGTAAATGCTAACCACTGCGTCGCCTTTGTCATATTTATTTAAAGAAGACAGTTTTACTTTTATCTCCCGAATTTCTTTGAGTGTTTCCTGCGCCTTTTCTTTGTCAGCCCAAAAATCCGGATTTTGCAATTGCGCCTCCAGTTCTTCCAATTTTTGCTTGCCCGACACAGAATTTTTTTCTGTGTTCAGGGTTTGTTCTTCAATTTTCATAAGCCCCCTGTCAGAATCGAACTGACGTATGCAGTTTACGATACTGCTGTTCTGCCACTGAACTAAGGAGGCGCGGCCTTAAGCCGAAGGGGAGAATTGGTCACAAGTTCCCTCGCTCCGCTCGGGCCTCGCGACCCCGGCTCGCCTGTCGCCTTTGGCGACATGGCTCCGCCCTTCAATTCCCCGCGAAAGCAAAGCAGTTTGCTTTCTCTTTCGCCTTAACTCACTTCGTTCCTTAAGCCGAAGGGGAGAATTGAACTCCCGACCTCTTTCTTACCAAGAAAGCGTTCTGCCACTGAACTACTTCGGCGAAAATACCTTACCACTGAATCCCGACGCCCCGCTAAGGCGGTGGTCGGAACCCCGACCTCCGACGCAAGGTCGGAACGTCGGGGCTACTTCGGCATATATTTTAAACTATCTTATTTCTCTTTTTTTACAAGTTCCAAAAACTCGTCAAAAGAACCGGTGAATAAGAATTTTTT
The DNA here is from genome assembly GCA_018819015.1 of Patescibacteria group bacterium. Classification (GTDB taxonomy): domain Bacteria; phylum Patescibacteriota; class Minisyncoccia; order JAHISW01; family Tagabacteraceae; genus JAHJQY01. The sequence continues at coordinate 5,026 of JAHJQY010000012.1, read as the reverse complement.
TACATTGTCCGGAATTAACCCAAGCACGGACGCATCATCGTCAATAAAAAAACCAACACCAAGTTTTTTAACAACATCAGCTTTGTCTTTTTTTTTGTCAACGAAAAAAATATTTTTTGGTGAAAAATTAAAATTTTCCTTAAGCCACGCCATGGCGTATCTGCCATGCTTCTGCCGGCGGCGAGAAATAACAAAAAGCTCAAAATCCTTATCTAAAGTCCTTGCCGCTTTTTTTGCCCCTTTTATAACACCGGCTGTCAGGCTCAACTCTCCGTAAATAATTTCTTTCACTTCCTCGCTGTTTTCTTTGAGACCCAAAGATTTTGTCGTCTTCTTTCTGTTCTTTGCGTGATCAGCCAAGACCCCGTCCAAATCAAAGCCTATTCTCTTTTTGACATTTTTTGATTTCATAACTCTCATTATATCATATTTGCTTTTGGCCACATCCTTGTTTATAATCTAAAAAACACATTGAAAACAGGGAGCTAAAAATGAAAAAAACTTATGAATCAAGAGCGCAAAAGCTGCTTAAAAAACTTAAAAGACCAAAAACGGAAAAGAAAGTTGAAAGACCTTTTTTTATAGAAATCACCGGTTCGCCTTCATCTGGAAAAACAACCATGATCAGCATCCTTGATCCTTTTTTCAGAAGGCAGGGATTCCGCGTTTATACCCCGCAAGAAGGCGCCGAAGTAATTCGGCACATACCGCGAACAAGTCATCTATATAATGTAAGAACCGGTCTATATGCTTTGGCCACCTTGATTGATGCTTCAGTAAACGACAATTACGACCTGGTTATCTTTGACAGATGCCCCTACGATACCTTTACCTAGATGATATACTGGTTGGAAAAATCAGATTTAACTCCAAGAGAACAAGAAATTATCCAAAATTTCTTTTGTTTTCCCACATGGCTAAACATGATTGATGCTGTATTTTTTGTGACAACCACGGCCGAAGAAGCCATCAAAAGAGACCAAAGCGTCAGCTTAACGGAAAAATTCGGCGGAACAACAAACCCGAAAAGCTTAGAAAATTTAGTGAGAATCAATGAAGCAGCTTATCAACAAAAAAAATGTCTTGCTGATTCTCCGAAAAATATATTTTTGATAAACACTTCCGGTCTAAAAATTACCGAGATGACTGAATTAGTTTTAAGCACAGCCCTTGGCGCCCTTGAAAACCGCTTCAAGTAACAAATCAAAACCCCCGACGTCGGACATCGGGGGTTTATTTTATTAAGATTTACTCAATTTATTCAAAAATCGCATCAAAATTCCCTCTCTCAATCCTTTGTTGCCACAATTGTGACGGCAAGCAAAAGAATCGTCAGCAAAATTAACAAAAATATCAATCTCAAAAATATCAATCTCATAGATATCTTGATCATTTGCTTTTGAATCATCAACGCCCGCTCCAATCTGCCCACACAAAAAATCGGACACTATATCTGAAACACATTCCTCTTTAATGTTGGTACAATGGTGAAATTTATCTATCTCAATACCATAATCAATTTTCAAAAACAAATCCAAGCCCATTTGTCCCCCTCCTTTATCTTGTCCCGTCTTTTGTTTAACAAATTCACACTCAAAATAGCAATTTAAAAATCAGGAGTCAATAGATACTTTTTTACTCCAACCCAAAAAAGGTTATCGCGTTTTTAGTGGTTTGTTTCGCCGCCTCTTCAAAAGAAATTACTTTTATTTCCGCGATTCTTTTAACCACTTCCTGCACATAAAGCGGTTCGTTGCGCTGGCCGCGATACGGAACAGGAGCGGCAAAAGGCGAATCGGTTTCAGCCATTATTCTGCCTAGGGGCATATTTTTAATAGTCTCATCATAATCATGAGAAAAAGTTATCGGTCCATCAAAAGAAAGCGAAAAGCCCAATTTCAAATATTCCTGCGCCTGCTCCCAATTGCCAGAAAAAAAATGAATATTACAACGAAGCGACGCTTCGTTGTTTTTATATTCTTTAAGAATTTCTAAAACTTCTTTGTGAGCATCGCGACAATGAATCATCAAAGGCTTGTCCAATTCCAAGGCCAACTCAATTTGTTGCTCAAAAATATCTTTTTGCTCAATGTTCGAAGTTGAACTTCGAACATTATCTAAGCCGCACTCGCCTATTCCAACCACTTTCTCATGCTTTGCTAGCTTTTTAAGTTCTTTAAAATCTATTTTTTTATCTGCATCATGAGGATGAATCCCGACAACAGCAAAAACACCATCATATTTTTCAGCCAAAGCGATGGATTTTTGGGAAGTTTCCAAATCAACGCCAATATTTATCATCCCAATCCCCGCCTCCAACGCTCTCTTAATAACTTCGTCGCGACTTGCCCCGAGCTTTGTCGAGGGGTCAAAATCCGAAAAATCCAAATGGCAATGTATGTCTATTAGTTTTAATTTCGGAGTCATTTTATTCTTTTCTTGGGAAAAGGGATTCTGGCATTTTGTTGGCCTTAATCGCTTCTAGAATTTTTTCGGAAGTATCGGGCATAAACGGCCTTAAGTGTTTTGCAATTCTCGCAAGTTCTTTGACATAATACATTACTCTTTTTTGAGCACTTTTTTTGTCTCTCTTCACTAATTCAAAAGGTTTTTCTTCCTGAATCATTCCGTCAATATCCTTCATATAACTCCACATGGAAAACATAGCACGATTAAATTCAAAATTTTCTAAGGGTTTATTAACATCGTCCATAGGTTTTGTGCTAGAAATATCAACTGGATTATCCAAATATTGTTCGCTCATTTTCATAACCCGACTCACCAAATTTCCCAGCCCATTCGCCAAATTAGCGTTATAAGCTTCTTTAAACTTTTCTTCCGTTATGTCGGCGTCTTCAAACGGGCTGACTTCGCGCAATAAATAATAACGGACAGCGTCCGCGCCATAGCGCTCAATCAAATCAAACGGGTCCACTACATTTCCCAGCGACTTGGACATTTTCTGTCCGCCGACAGTCAAATATCCGTGAACAAAAAGTTTTTTCGGCAAAGCTAGGCCGGCCGCCAGCAGCATGACCGGCCAATAAACGGCGTGGAAACGCAAAACTCCCTTGCCCAGACAATGAACATCCGCCGGCCAATACTTTTCCGCCGAAAGATAATTAGTTAAAGCGTCAAACCAAACATACATTCTCTGGCCGGGGTCGCCGGGCACTTCTATGCCCCAGCCGTCGCCCCGCTCGGCCAAACGAGAAATACTGAAATCTTCCAGCCCTAATTTTATAAACGACAAGGCTTCATTTTTGCGAACGGCCGGAACTATCTCCATTTCATCCGACTCAATAATTTTTTCCAGCTGACACTGATAATCAGACAGTTTAAAAAAATAATTTTCTTCTTCAACAATCTCCGGCTTGATTTTATGATCGGGACACAAGCCGTCAACCAGCTCGCTTTCTTTATAAAACATCTCGCAACCCACGCAATAAAGCCCGCGGTATTTTTTTTTGTAAATTTTATCTTTGGCGGCCAGCCAAATTTTTTTCGCCGTTTCAATATGCCTTGCCTCCGTGGTTCTTATAAAATCATCAAAAGAAATATTCAGCTTTTCCGCCAAATCTTTAAAAATCTCCGCATTGCGGTCAACCAAATTTTTTGTTGAGATGCCCCCTTCTTTGGCCGCCTGATAATTTTTCAGACTATTCTCATCCGTGCCGGTCAAAAAGAAAACATCTTTTCCGGCCAAACGATAATACCGGGCCAAGGCGTCGGCCTGCGCGTATTCCAAAGCATGCCCGGCATGCGGCCTGGCATTAACATAAGGAATGGTGGTAGTTATATAAAACTTACCCTTTTTCTGCAACATATTTTTTCTCCGCCAAGTCATTCAAAACCTCAATTAAAACCGTAGACAAAGGAATGGCCAGCAAAATTCCAAAAAAACCACCGAGCGTCCCGCCAATAAGCAGGGATAAGATCACCAGTATGGGCGGGATGCCGACTATCTTCCTTACCACCAGAGGATAAATCAAATGATTTTCAAATTGTTGAATAATCACAAAAAGAACAAGTACTGCCAGCCCCAAAGACGGACTTTGCAAAAAAGAAAGCATGATCGGAGGAATTGAAGCAAGAATCGGACCAAAAATAGGTATTAATTCAAAGGCGGCCGCCAGCAAAGCGAAAGTTAAGGCATAATCAACCCGTAAAATCGCCAAGCCCAAAAAAACCAAGACCCCAACCAGAATTCCCAAAAGAATCTGGCCTTGCATCCAAAGGCCGATTTTTCTGCGCGACCTCTTCCAAAGACCAAGAACATAATCTTCAAATTCAAAAGGCGTAATAATTCTCAGGAAACTCTCCAGCCCGTTTTTCTGCACGGAAAAATAAAAAGAAAGAACAATCATAAAGAAAAAAGACATCACGCCGCCAAAAACATCAACCGCCACCTTGAAAAAGCCGGCCGCAAAAGCGCTAATTTTATCTTGCAAACGCACAAAAATATCCTCCAAAATAACCGGCAAGGAACTATCAGAAATAGGCAAATAACTAAACACTTTTTGCAAAGGCGACGGATCGGCGAAAAATTGCGGCAAATTTGAAGAAAAATTTGCAATCTCGGAAATAAAAATCGGCACAACCATATAAAACATACTGCCCGAAAGAATAAACACCGCCACGTAAATAAAAAGCACCGCGATAATACGCGGAACGCGCTTTTTTTCAAACCAATTCGCGGCCGGCTCTATGGCCGAAGCAATAACGATGGCAAAAAGCACAATACCCACGATATTACGCATAAAATAAAGACTGACAATCAATAAAACAAAAAGAACGGATTTTACAATCGTGGACATGCTTATTTCTATAACGTATTTTTTCTGCGGCTGATTATCCATAATATTATATTTAATTAAATTTTAGCAAATAAATTCCTGCAAAATTTTTCTTTTTCCAGGCCATCGTCGTGTTTGCCGATAACCGCCATGTTAAATCTGCCCGGCCTAAACACCTCATTGGCTACCTTTAGAATATCATTTTGGCTCACTTTTTCAAATTTTTTATC
>JAHJQY010000011.1 GCA_018819015.1 Patescibacteria group bacterium | reverse complement strand
TTGCGATTATTGTTCATTCTTAAAACAGCGCCGGCTATCATGGGCAAGGCGGTCAAAAACAAGCCAAGAAACATTAATTTGTTTGTAATCTGATAAAAAAATCCATGGGTATTGATAATCCTGTAAGAATCCGTGATTAGCACCATATGGGCATGAATGAACACCATCATGGTCACGCAAACAAACTTAACAACATCCAAAGCCGGCCAGGTTGTTGTTTGGCTATCTGAATTGTTAGAATTTTTACTGTTCATATAATTATTTGCCGCTTTCAATTCCAAGTTTAAGCTCTATATATTTCATTCTTTCCGCCAAATCTTCAAACTCATCGCGATAGACAAAATGACTCCGAATCTCAGCAATATCGCGTTCAATAACAATTAATCTTTCGTTCATTCTATGATCTAAGCGGCTGATTCTTTCATCCAATCTTTTAATATCGGATTTTGTCGCCGTGTCTTCAAATCCTTTGGCTATCATTGCCGCCAAATCTTCAATTGTTGTTTCTTTCTTTTTTGTCATAATAATTTTAACTTACTAATTATTGTAATCTACAACATTTTACTTGCGCTTCTACGCAAGCGTTTGGAAATCTTAGGCCAGTTGTTGCGCCAACCATTACATAATTAGTTGGGCACATACCCCAAGCGCCATAATTGCTATCACCATCACAATTTGGGCCTCCTTCAGAATGTTCAAGTATTACGCAATCGCCATAATTTATAGTTGCACTCGGCCAACTATTCCTGTTCACCCCTCCAAGATTTATTGTATTAAACTTTGAAGTGCTTGCCGGATCAACATAATATCCGGTGTTGTCCAAATCATAGAAAATACTGGATCTGATGTCGTAAGAATATAATCTATAAAGCCAGGAGTTTGAATCTGGGCTTACGTAATAGCCGGTGTTGTTTTGATCGTAGAATATGGGGGCTCTCATGTCTGTGCTGGAAATCAATGTTCCTGATTTTGTTTGAGCGGTGGCCGAAGTGTTGATGGGTGTAGCGGCATTGCTTGACGGCGGCGCTCCAGTCGGAGTCGTCCAGGCCATGATGGCTTGATTGACCAGAAATAGTGAAATGATTATGGCGAGGGTGGCTAGAATTTGTTTTGTTTTTTGCATAGATATAATTATATAATTACGCCGCGCCGGCGCTTAATCTTTTCTCCAACAAAATGACTCTTTTCTCCAGGGCGACAAATTCTTCCAAATCAACTTTCTTTTTTAAAGAATTTTTTATAAACTCCACATCTGACTTAATAACTTCTATATCAATCTTCATTGAACCAATCATCTCGGTATGAGAATCCAAAATATCAGTATGAAAATTCAAGGTTTTTTTAATATCCACATACTGTTCCGAAACCAAAGAAACTTTAGACTCAAAATCCTCCTTTAGCACACCTAAGTAAGACTGATATTGTTCTCGTTCTTTTGTGAGATATTTCTGATATTCTTCCCTCTGGCCTTCTAAAATCTCTTTTAGTTCTTTTTTATTAATTTCCATGTTTGTATCTCATACTATACCACAAATTATGGACAAATACTACATATGGCGAAATGGGTGTAGCGGCATTGCTTGACGGCGGCGCTCCGCTGGGCGCCGTCCATGCCATGATGGCTTGATTGACCAGGAATAAAGAGATAACGACAGCTAGAGTTATTAATAATTGCTTAGTGTTTTGATTGGACATAATTACTCCAAATTTAAATCCTCCAACGGCTGAGCGTTGGTCGGGTCAGGCGCCGGGCTATCATCCCCAAACGGCGGAACATTTGTTGCTTTTGGAAAATCGTCTTCTTCAAGCGGTGGCGCGTTAGTCGGCTCCGGCGGATAAACTATGATTGATTTATCGTCAGTCTTTTCCAGTAGTTCAACTCTAAAATAAAAATAATAAACAATAGTGGCTAACACTAAAATTATTATTGCTGCTACGACGCCGATCACAAAATAATTTACCTGCTTTTTGGGCAAATTTTTTCTCTCTTTTTTTTCGTTAGTTAATCTTAATTTTATTAAATCTCTTATATTCATATTATTAATTGAAAAAATAATAATTATTTTTATACTATTATTTTAACAATTTTTAGAACTAAGCGCAAAGCCCCCAGCCGCAAACAGGACAAGACGCGCACCCTTCCTTAAAAGAAACTTCTATTTTGCAATTCGGGCATTTGGCGGCCTTATTGCCGCTGAAATCCGTCGCGGATTCGCCGCCATTTCCATTCAGATAAACCGTGGAGGCGTCGCGATAAACAACCAGGCCTTCCGCCTTTTCGTCTTTTATTCTTTGAAGCCCGTCGCCCCTGTCGGCTCTCTTAGATTTTTCCGAAGCCGTGTTCAAAACCTGGCCCTTGATGGAAGTATCTCGGTAAACCGTCACTCCCTTGCAGCCCAGCTCATGCGCCAAAAGATAGGCTTTTTTCATATCCCCCACCGTGGCTTCTTTTGGAAAATTGATCGTCTTTGAAATTGAAGAATCCACCCATTTCTGAAAACTAGCCAAAGTTTTTATATGGTCTTCCGGTTTTATATCATGGCTGGTCACAAAAAATTTTTTAAGCCGCGGCGGTATATAGTTTATCTCCTGAACCGACCCTTTGGCCATAACAACGTCCGTTATTAAATTTTCATCAAACAACCCCTCGCGAAGCATGGCCTGTTCAAAAACCGCGTCAATATAGTAAAACGAACCAACGGCGACATTTTTCTGATAAACCAGAGAATAAACCGGTTCAATGCCGGAAGAACATCCTGCAATCATTGATGTGGAGCCGGTCGGCGCGATAACGGTGGTGTAACTATTTCTAATACCATATTTCTTTATTTTATCCGCGACTTCTTTCCAGTCAAAATTCCATGATTTTTTGTCATAAAAACCGGCAAAGGGCAGTTTTCCTTCCGCGTAAAAACTCTTTTTAAACAACGGGAAAGCTCCTTTTTCCCGGGCCAGTTTCACAGATTCCAGCTTAGAATGGTAATTTATAAATTCCGCGATTTTTTCCATCAAATCACGCCCCGCCGGAGAATTGTAAGGTAATTCAAGCTCAAAAAACAAATCGCCTAACCCCATAACGCCAAGTCCTATTTTTCTTGTTTTAAAAGTCATATCTTCTATCTCAACTAGGGGCAAATGATTAACATCTATAATATTATCCAAAAACCGAACTGCCAGCCGCACGGTCTTTTCCAGCTTTTCCCAATCAATATCTTTTTTTTCATCTTCGCAAATTTTTACAAAATTCCAAAGATTGATAGAACCCAAATTGCATGATTCATTTGGGTACAACAATAATTCACCACAATTGTGAACATAAAAACCATTGGCATCAAAAGCGTTAATTCCGGGAATTTGAATATCATACACTTTTTTTATTTCGGATTTTACTATTTCGGACACGGTGGCAAAAAATCTTTCCTTGTTTAACATCCGCCTGTATTTTTTCAAAAGTTTTTCAAGTTTTTCCGATTTATCTAAATTTTCAAAACCCACTCTTTTATAAAACCTCTCAAGATTTTCTCCGCTAATTACCAATTCATGATTGGCTTTCGTAAAATACGATTTAAGGCCGCCATGGCCATCCGGCATCTTGCGAAACCCGGCCGGCCTTCTATTTGTATAAATCTTTGAAAATATTCCGAGCCGCAAAAGCATTCTCTGAACAGCTTCCAGCCGTTCTATATCGCTTTGCGCCAAACGAACACTCACACCCTTTAATTGACTGCCTTGAACAGAGCCATCGGTGTCAAAAAATCCCCTTAAAAATCCTTTATAAAAATCTGAAGACTCCCGCTCAACAAACGGCGTTATTATTTTTTTATTTGAAATATCAAAATCTTCTACCAATTTTGAAAAAGCGGCCGAAGTTATCCGATATTTATCTCCCGATTTATTAAAAACCCAACCCTTAAAATCGACTCTGTGAGGAAAAGATTTTACCGAGTCTTCAATTTTTGTCCGGACTTTTTTCTCCCCCTTGCTTTCCCCCCAACTTTCCAAAAATGCTTTGCCCCGCCAAATTACACCATCGCCCACAAGGTGCCCCAACAAATATCCTTCTTTTCCTCCATATTGACCTCCCCAGGAAAAATTTTCATTAAAATTAAGCGCCACTTTGTCGCCAATTTTTAACTCAACCGCCGGCAACCACTCACAATCCATCGCGTATCTTGTAAGTTTTTTTACTTTTCTCACCAAATGATTGCCGGTCAAAGACATTGAAAACCCCTCTTTTGTTTTTAAATTCAAAAGACGTTTGTCGCCGGTGTGAAAAAAGCCCTGTCCGCGGTTGGACCATTTTTTGCCGCCAACCACCACTTCTGTTTTTTGACCGATTAATTCTTTAACTTGCCGGGGCCCACTGGAAGTCATTACCCAAGTATTGTCAGGCACGCATGGATTAGTCGTCACAATCGGACCCAATTCTTTCAACAAAGGATTAAACTCATTGATTTTTTCATAAAAAAGCACTCCCGGTTCGGCCGACTCCCAAGCATGATAAACTATATTTTCAAAAAGAACTTTTGGAGAAACTTGACGCTGAATTTCGCCGGTTCTGGGATTTTCCAGCGGATATGGCTTATCTTTTTTATAACAATCCCAAAAATCAGGCATTATCAAAACTGAAATATTAAAATTCGTCAGCGCTTCATTGCCCTCCTTGGCAACCACAAACTTTTCTATATCGGGATGATTAGAATTCATAATACCCATATTCGCGCCTCGCCTGATTCCGCCTTGCTTAACAACGTTGGTCATTGTGTCAAAAAGCCGCATAAAACTTAAAGGGCCGGAAGATGTGCCGCCGGTAGTTTTTATAAAATCCCCCTCCGGCCTCAATTTGGAAAAATTATACCCCAACCCTCCGCCAGATTTGAAAATAATAGAAGCTCTTTTCAGTGTTTCCATTATGGAATCTATGGAATCGCCGATATCCAAAGCAAAACAAGCAGACCCCATGCCTAAATAACTGCCGAAGTTAGCCAAAGCCGGCGTGTTGGGCATAAAATCCCGGGAAACCATAAGTTCGTAAAATTCGTCTATTTTTTTCTGATATGAACTAAATTGATTATTTTTCAGCAAGCGAACCAAGTCCTCCCAGCTAATTTTTGTTCTTCCTTCTTTTTCAAAACGGCTAAAAAAATGATAAAGCCCTTTTACATGAAAACGATTCAAGAAATAACCGCCTATCCTTAAACAATTTTCCAGGGCTATGGCCTTCTCGTTTTCCAAAATTCCCTCTTCGCCTGTTTTTTCCTTTCCACGCCTTAACGAAACGCGCTTATCGTGAACAATTTCTGCCAAAACAATATGGATAGCGACTCTTTGAAAAAGTTGTTTAGGCGATTCTATTATTTTACCGTTTGTGTTTTTTCGCAAATAACGGCTTTTCAAAACCCGCAAAGCGTTAGAATCAAACATTTTGTCAATTTCATCTATCTCGGTTTTTTCCAGAATTTCCTGCTTTTCGCGCCTTAATTCCGCCCTTTTTTGCCGGTAAAGAATGTAAGACTTGGCAACTTTGGCAAATCCTTTTTCAACCAGAGACTCTTCCACAATATCCTGAAGTTCTTCAATGAAAGGAATTGCTTTGGAAATATTTTTTTTGCCCGCCTTGCCGCGAGGCAGGTATTTCTGGCTTAATTTACCGAAAGTGATTTGCGCGACATCTTCTGCCAATGCGCGGTCCGGCTGGCCGCTGGCTTCAAAGGCCTTAAAAACCGCTTCCACAACGCGGCCTTTTTCAAAATCAACAATTCTTCCATCCCGTTTTTTAATTTTTTTCGGGATTTTTATTTGAGAAAATTTATCTATCATATTTATATCTTACTCCAAAAAATAAAATCCACCAAAACTGTGGATAAAAAAACCTGATTCAAAATTTTATTAAGTAATTATTCCAAAACTGTTTCTTTTTTTTGTCCGATTTCCTTTCGGACATATCCTCTCACCCGATAAAACCCCAGGATGGCGAAAACAAAAGTAGAGGCCAGTATAACTCCCGTCATATTGGCGGCCGCCGACCTGATTGTACCGGCAATCAAATCCGCGTCAAAAAAGGCCAAGCTGACGGCAAAACTCACGAGAGGCGGCAAAAGAGCGACACTTATAGCCACGCCGGGCAAAACGGAAGACAAATTCGGCCTCGCCCATGAGTAAGCGCCAGCAATGCCGACAACCAAAGAAACATAAAAATAAGACAAATTAATGTGGCCGATTCCGCTAATTAAAGACAAATCAACATCCGAAGACGGAACTAAAATAGTTACAACCAGAGAAGTCGCCACAATCACGGCAACAGATTTTAAAATAATAAAGAAAGACCGCTTGATAATATCTATGTCGGAAATAACAAAGGCAAGAGAAAGCATCAAAAGCGGCGACAAAAAAGGCGTCACAACCATGCCGCCGATAACAATCACTATATTATTCAAAAGAATCCCCAAACAAACAATCGCGCTGGACAAAACCATCATAAAATAAAAATCCATATTCAAAGTGCTGGATTCTATCAATTTGTCCACCGCTTCCTTTTGGACACCGATGTCCTTTATGTTGTCTGTCTTTTTTTCGCCGTTTTCCATTGTTTTGAGTATAACAGAAACAAACGGAGGAGGCGAGATTCGAACTCGCGAGGGGTTGCCCCCAACTTGCTTTCCAAGCAAGCGCCATAGGCCACTAGGCGACTCCTCCTTGTTGCGATTGCGTGCGACTTCTTCTAGTTTCTTCTTCCTGCAAAGCCTCACTGGCCAATCGGTCAAAAAGTTTTTTTTGCCGAACACTCCCGCCCTCAAAAACAACTTTTTTATATTTTTGCATCTCTCCGAAAAAATCATCAAAATTTATCTGTTCTTTTTTATAATCTTCAAACTTTTGAAGAATATTCCCGTCTACTGTGTTATTAATTTTTTCTGATTCAAAATTAAACATTTATATATTTATATTTTTTAATCTCTTTATTCTTTCTTCTGTCGGCGGATGGGTCATAAACAGTCCGCTAATTTTTTGTTTAAAAATGTTTCTTTTTGGGTCAGTCAGCCATAAATGATTAGTGGCTTTGTTGGCGACTCGCAAAGGAGTGGTGTCTTTTGAAATTTTTTCCAACGCGCTGGCCAGCCCCTCGGGATATCTGGTCAAAAGCGCGCCGGATGCATCCGCCAAAAATTCTCTTTTTCTTGAAATCGCCAATTGTATTAAAGTAGTGGCAATGGGCGCTAGAATCGCCAACGCGATTCCCACAACCATTAAAACTGCTCCACCCTGTCCTCTTTCTCTATCACGACCCAAACCACCCCAAAAAAGCGACCTCATAAAAAAATCTGAAAGCAAAGCGACAAAACCGACCAAAACAACAACCACTGTTGAAAACAGAATATCACGGTTACCTATGTGCGACAACTCATGCGCCAAAACCCCCTCCAGCTCCGACCTGTCCAGTTTTTCCAAAAGCCCACTGGTCACCGCCACCACCGCGCGCTCCGGATTTCGACCGGTGGCAAAAGCGTTCGGCGCCTGCTCGTCCATCAAATAAAGTTTCGGCATTGGCAGACCGGCCGTAATAGATAAATTTTCCAAGATATTATAAAGCTCCGGCGCGTTTTTCTTTTCTATTTTTTGCGCGCGGCTTATTTTTAAAACAATCTTGTCTGAATACCAATAACTGAAGAAACTCATCAAAAAACTAAAAACAACGGCAAAAACCAAAATTCCCGGATTGCCGTAAATTTGGCTAAACACCCAACCGATGCCCATGACTACAATTAAAAAAATCGTAAAAAGCAGCCAAGTTCTGCGGATATTGGATTCTTTTTGAGAATAAAGGTTCATTATTTTTACTAAAACTTCACACTCACCGGTTCTTTTTCGGCTTCGCTGGCCGTTTCAAAAAAACTTATTTTGGAAAAACCAAAGGCGCCGGCCACCAGCCGCGCCGGAAAAGTTTCAATTTTTATATTCAAGTCGCGGACATTGCCGTTATAAAATCTGCGCGCCGCCTGAATTTTATTTTCCGTGTCCGCCAATTCCCTCTGCAAATCCAAAAAATTAGCGTTGGCTTTGAGCTGCGGATAATTTTCAGAGACCGCGAAAAGAGTTTTTAAGGTATTGGACAAAGCATTTTCTTTTTCGGCGCGCTCCAGCGGACTGCCGGCGCCGGCCATGGCTTCCGTTCTGGCTTTTGTTACATTTTCCAAAACAGAACGTTCGTGCTGCATGTACCCTTTCACCGCATCAACCAAATTGGGAATCAAGTCATACCGACGCTTTGTCTGAACATCTATGTCCGAAAGCGCCTCCTTAGAACGCGTCCTCAAAACAACAAAACGATTAAAAGTATAAATCAACCACAAGGCCACCGCTCCGATTGTGGCCAAAATTATAATTAGATAAGTGTTCATAAAATATTTTTATCGCCGCCATGCGCGTGGTTATCTTTCTTCTCCGGCAATTCAACTACCACTGCTTCAGTGGTCAAAAGCGTGGCCGAAGCGGAAACCGCGTTCTGCAAAGCCGAACGCGTAACTTTCAAAGGGTCAATGATACCACCCTTGATGACATCATTAATTATTTTATCGGACAAAGCATCATAGCCGATATTTGAATTCGGATGTGCCAAAAGTTCTTCTTTAATGCTGTTAACAATAACACTGCCGTCCTCCCGGCCGGCGTTTAAGGCAATCTGCCTTAAGGGCTCTTCCACCGCCCTAAGCAGCAATAACACGCCCGTTTCAAACTCGCGGACAATATCCTTGGATGGAGATTTGAATTTGCCTTCCAAAAAATCTTTTGAAACAACCGATGCCGCTTTCACCAAAGCGGTGCCGCCACCCGGCACAATTCCCTCTTCAATGGCCGCCTTAGTCGCCTCCTTAGCATCTTCTATTTTAAATTTCTTGTATTTCATTTCCGTCTCGGTGGCGGCTCCAACCTTAATAATAGCCACGCCGCCGGAAAGCTTGGCCAATCTTTCCTGCAATTTTTCTTTGTCAAATTCAGAACTTGTCTGCGCTATCTGATTTTTAACCTGCGATATCCTGTCTTCAATTTCATCTTTTTTCCCTTTGCCGCCAACAATAGTCGTATTTTCTTTTGTAACAATTACCCGGCGCGCCCGGCCCAGCATATTAATCTCGGCGCTTTCCAGCTTCATTCCTGTTTCCTCAGAAACAACTTTTCCGCCGGTCACAGTGGCCAAATCCTGAAGCATTTCTTTTTTCCGATCGCCATAGCCGGGAGATTTTACCGCCAAAGTATTAAAAGTACCCCGCAACTTATTGACAATTAAAGTGGCCAGCGCCTCACCCTCAACTTCATCAGCAATAATAACCAATTCTTTTTTGCCTGACTGCGCCAATTTTTCCAAAAGCGGCAAAATTTCATTGATGGAAGAAATTTTTCTGTCGGTTATCAAAATATTACAATTTTCATAAATAGCTTCCATTCTTTCCGCGTTTGTAATCATGTAGTGCGAAATATATCCTTTGTCAAACTGCATGCCTTTCACCAATTCGCTTTCAACGCCGAAAGACTGGGATTCTTCAACTGTTATAACGCCGTCTTTCCCGACTTTTTCAAAAGTATCGGCGATAATTTCTCCAATTTCTTTTGATTCTGAAGAAATAGTGGCCACCTGCAAAATTTCGTTATGATTCTTAATGGGCTTGGACATTTTTTTCAGCGCCGCCACCAAATGTTCGGCCGCCGTTTCTATGCCGGCCTTTATCCCCATGGGGTTAACGCCCATGGTGGCGTATTTCATTCCTTCTTTTATAATCGCCTGCGCCAAAACCACGGCCGTGGTTGTGCCGTCGCCGGCCACATCATTAGTTTTGGTGGAAACTTCTTTAACAATCTCCGCGCCCATGTTCTCAACTTTATCTTCCAGCTCAATTTCCTTGGCAATAGTAACACCGTCGTTGGTTATATCGGGCGAACCAAAACTCTTGCCCAGCACGACATTGCGCCCCTTTGGGCCCAGAGTAATTTTTACCGCGTCAGCCAAAGTATCAACTCCTTTTTTAAGAGCCGCTCTGGCTTTTTCACTAAAAATAATTTGTTTACTCATATTTAAAAGTTAGCCAATTACCGCGAGAATGTTATTCTCGCTGACAATATAATATTCTTTGTCGTCGACCTTAATCTTGTCAGAACTAAATTCGGAAAAAATAACTATTTGACCTTTTTTAACCGAAACCGGAATTTTCTTGCCCTCTTCGGTTATCCGGCCGGGGCCGACAGCTAACACCGTCCCGCGATCAACTTTTTCCTTGTCCACGGTCTCCGGAATAACGATTCCGAATTTTGTCTTTTTCATTCTATCCTCCTGAGACAATGGTTCAATCAAAACCCTGTCGCCAAGAGGAATAACATCAAATTTTTTAGCCATATCTATAAAATAATTTTTTAAAAACTGCTAATAATTATGAACTTTTAATTACTATTAATTTAAACAAAAAAAGGGCCCTTGTCAAATGACAGACCCTTTTATTATTTTTTATTTAAAATCAAGCCAATTTAACCAAACTCTCCTTTCTTTTTTTCTGACTTTTCCCCTCAATTGATTTTTCCTTTTTTCAATTGCTAATTTTTCTGCCGCATTATACGAATTGCAAGCTAAAATCAGTGTTATATACGCATACTCAATTTGTTCTTTGCTGTCACCGGGCCGCAAAAGATAAAGCGGCATGCATGGATATTTTTTAAAATGAACTTTTATATCTTTAACTCTGGTTTTTTCTTGCGCGCAGGAAATTCCAACCTCTCCGTTTGGCCCCGGCCTAAAAGACCAAGTTAAATCAATGCCATGAATATCCAATTCCCCGTGCCTTGGAGTAAAAACAAAAGATTCAATCCATTTATTTTTAACAATACTTGCAAGAACTTCTTTGCTTCTTTGGTGTAAAATATTGTGTGCTTGCAGAATTTTTTTAATCTTATTTCCCACGAAACCCCTCTTTCTATGTTTTTGTTCGTAATATTTTCAAAATCTTTCTTAAGCATACCTCGCCCTCTATTTTCTAGTCAATATGCGTAGATTACCCCACGCTATTGACTTTTATTTATTTTATAGTATTCTTGTTTAAGAATCGATATCACGCCTTAACCTTAATTTTGAAAGGAGACCGCAACATGAATGGTTTAAATAGTTTCAATAAGAGCAAGGCGGGATTATCCCGCCAGATCATTGAAAATGCGACACCGACAGTATTCCCAGTAGCCTACTTTGGTGGCTGGACCGTAGCCGTGATATTTTCAAGTATATTCGGCAAAGCGCAAGGATCGTGGCAGGCTTTCTTTCTTGTGCTAATTTGCATAATTGGAGTTGCCACCATGTGGTGGCGACTACGCGAAGTTCCAAAGAGGACGAGGGCGCTTAACGAGTTGCGGACTATACATCCCGCACTTATCAACGTAACCGAACGAGAGGCGTTCCGCGCCACAAAATTATTCATTGAGGAAGAACGACGGGAAATTATCGCTCTTCTGAAGAAAACCTTGCAACCTTTTGGCATTAAACAATATAGTGGACGCTTGCTGGAAGGTGGCCGCTTCGAAATGTACAACGGCGAAGTGTCGCCAACCAGTAACGCTTCAAAAATCGCGGAGATGATCGAACGTTTTGGCAAGGAGTACGGCATTCAGCTATGCCCATCGTACGTTAGAGGGATGTTCAATGCCGAAATATGTGTTCATGTCTCCGTGCTTGGAGAAAGCTTGTACTTTTACTTTTAATTAATCGCGAACACATTCACAGGGGGGCTGCAAAAGCACCCCCTTTTTTTTGTTAATTAAAACGGTCAACCTTTGTCGCTTGACAATTGCAAGTCTTAGACTATACTTTAAAATAACGTTATAATACTCGTACTATGTCAAACATTCTAGCGATAATTCAAATAGTTATTTCTGTTTTACTGGTAGCCACTATCCTTTTACAACAGCAAGGAGCCGGTCTTTCCGGTCTTTTTGGCGGCGGCGGAGAAAGCTACCACACAAAAAGAGGTTTTGAAAAAATATTATTCATTTCAACAATTGTCTTGGCTTTTCTTTTCCTCGCATCTACGTTTGCGGCCTTGTTAATCAAATAAATTTTATTAATCAAATAAATTTGTGAGAAAACATCTCAAAATACTGCAATCAAAAATTCTATTGTCAGAATTAAGATTGCGACACGCCATAAAAACACTGCCCTGCGCGCATAAAAAAATACTTCTGTTTCTGCTGGCATTGCTGATTTTAAGCGGACTTTTATTATTATGGCAAATAGATAAGAACTTGAGCATAGAAGTCCCGACGGAAGGCGGCACAATAAGAGAAGGAATAATCGGAACGCCGCGTTTTGTAAATCCGGCGCTGACGATTTCCGACGCCGACCGCGACCTGACAATGCTTGTTTATTCAGGACTTACGCGGGCAAAAGGAGATGAACTCATATTGGATCTGGCGGAAAATTATGAAATAAGCGAAAACGGACAATGCTACACATTCACGCTAAAACCGAATCTTTTGTGGTCGGACGGCGCGCCTTTAACCAGTGATGATATTATATTTACCATAGAACAAATCAAAAACCCATCAACCAAAAGCCCAAAAAGAGCTAATTGGGAAGGAGTTAACGCAGAAAAAATTGACGAAAGAACGATAAATTTTTGTCTTGAAAAACCATACGCGCCATTTTTAGAAAATACGACCTTGGGCATTTTGCCTCTTCATGTCTGGAAAAACGTGCTTCCCGAACAAATGCCGTTAAGTGATTTTAACATCAAGGCAATAGGTTCCGGACCCTATAAAATTGAAAAAATAACCAGAAGCTCGTCGGGCATTATCTCTTCATGCGCATTGGTCCCCAATAAAAACTTTTCCTTGCGCGCTCCTTTTTTAAAAAAGATTATCCTAAAATTTTATCCATCCGAAAAAGATCTTGTGGACGCCTACAAACAAAAACAAATAGACGGCCTGAGCGCCATTTCTCCGGAACAGATCTTGGAAATAAAAAACAAAGACGCTTTGTTAAAAACATATTTTTTATCAAGAATTTTTGCCTTCTTTTTCAATCAGGACAACGCGCCCGTTTTTACGAAAAAAGAAGTGCGAGAGGCATTAAATTTAAGCGTTGATAAAGAAAAAATTGTCAGCGAAGTGCTGCAAAATTTCGGCGCCGCTATCAATGGGCCAATCCCGCCGGGAAGCATAGGACACATTGAAAAACCCGCGTCCGAAGAAAACTTTGAGCAACGGATTGAACAAGCAAAAAAAATCTTGGAAAAAAACGGATGGGAACTCAACCAAGAAGAAAATGTGATGGAGAAAAAAAATAAAAAAGAAATTGTCAAATTAGAATTCTCAATTTCAACATCCAATATGCCGGATTTGATAAAAATATCCAACATACTCAAAGAAGACTGGGAAAAAATTGGAGCGAAGGCGCGCATTAAAATATATGAAATCGGCGACTTGGAACAAAATGTTATCAGGCCAAGAAAATATGACGCTCTGCTTTTCGGAGAAATTATGGGAAGAGACCCGGACGCTTTCGCTTTTTGGCATTCCTCCCAAAGAAACGACCCCGGGCTCAATATAGCGCTTTACGCAAATATAGCGGCCGACAAAATTTTGGAAGAAGTCAGAACAATTTTTGATGCCCAAAAAAAAGAAAAGAAATATTATGAATTTCAAAAAGAAATAGAAAAAGATACGCCGGCAATTTTCTTATACTCGCCTTATTTCATACATCTTTTGCCATCCTCGCTCAAGGGCGTGAACGAATCATCAATAACAATTTCATCAGAAAGATTCTCGCAAGTTTATAATTGGTACACTAACACAAAAAAAATATGGAAGATTTTCGTGAATTGATAAAAAACAAAAAACCGCAATCAAGAACGCTTGAAAAAATGAAAGAAGTCCTAAAAGAACCGGGAGGGGAATTGAGCCGAATTATTTATGATGTTTACCGCAATGTTGCAACAGCAGACAACCTGCGCTACGACCTAACCTTTCTTTATCCCGGCAAAATTAAAGACGAACTGCCAAAAACATATGGGCACTATCACAAAAACAGTATGATGGAAATTATGGAAGTTGTGTCCGGAAAATCGCTGTGGTTAATTCAAAAATATGAAAATGACCCAAAAATTATCAAAGAAGCATATCTTATAGAAGCAAAGAAAGGAGAAAAAGCGATTTTTCCAACTAACTTTGGCGCCATCAGTATAAACCCCCGGGAAGAAGAAAAAACGGTTCTTTCAAATTGGGTTAGCTTAAAAACCGAAAGCGACTATCTGCCATACAAACAATTTCATGGCGCCTGCTATTATATTTTAAAGAATGAAAGTGGTGAAATTATTTTTGAAAAAAATCCAAATTATACTAATGTTCCTGAATTAATAAAATTAAAACCAAAAGAAATACCGGAATTAGAAATTACTTTTAGCAAACCTCTTTATGAATTCTCGGCCGGGCAACTGGAATTTTTAAACAATCCGAAAAAATACAAAAATATTCTAACTATTGAAAATTGCTACACAAAAATTTAATCTGCGCCCTCGTGGTGAAACTGGCAGACACGCAGCGTTCAGAACGCTGTGGCCGCAAGGCCGTACAGGTTCAAATCCTGTCGAGGGCACTATGGAAAAAATAAAAATAATCCCCCTCGGGGGGGCCGAGGAAATCGGCCGCAACATGACAATCGTTGAATATAGAAACGATATTGTTATCTTTGACGCCGGCCTGCAATTTCCGGAAGAAGAAACGCCCGGAATAGACTATATAATTCCGAATACAAAGTATCTTGAAGAACGAAAAAATAAAATACGCGGATTAATAATAAGCCATGGCCACCTGGACCACATCGGCGCCATTCCCTATTTGATGGACAAAATCGGAAACCCGACCATCTACACCACCAGACTGACCAAGGCCATGATATTAAAACGACAGGAAGAATTCCCCCACGCGCCCATGCTAAAAATCCAGGAAATAAAATCCGGGGATAAAATAAAACTCGGAGAAAATTTTAAGGCGAAATTTTTTGATATCACGCACACCATTCCGGATGCCATTGGCACCGCCATTGAAACGCCTCTGGGCAACATAATCTATCCGGGAGACGCAAAAATTGAACACAACAGCAAGGGCGAACCAACCAAAATTGAAGAATATATCAAACTTGGAAAAGAAAAAAATCTGGTTTTGCTTTTGGAAAGCACTAATTCTGAAAAGCCCGGGATTTCCATCTCCGAAGCAACGGTTTGCAAAAACCTTGAAAAAATTTTCAGAGAGTCTCCGAAAAGAATTATTATCGGAACTTTCTCGTCGCAGATTGAAAGAATCATAGAAATAATAAAAATAGCCGAAAAATTAAAAAGAAAAGTCGCCATAGACGGATATAGTATGAAATCCAACATAGAAATCGCGAAAAAACTTGACCTATTCAAGCCCAGAAAAGAAACCATCATCTCCGTAAAAAACATAGGCGACTACCCGGAAGAAAAAATTATAATCGTCTGCACTGGCGCGCAAGGAGAAAAAGAGGCCTCTTTAATGCGCATTGCCAGCCACAAACACAGCCACATAAAACTGCATAGCGGCGACACAGTCATTCTCTCCTCTTCCATTATCCCCGGCAATGAAAAAAGCATCCAAAACCTGAAAGACAATCTGGCCAGACAGGGAGCCAAAATCATTCACTATGAAGTGGCCGATGTCCATGCCAGCGGACACGCCTATTCAGAAGAATTAAAACTAATTATAAAAATGCTCAAACCGAAATTCTTTATTCCGGTACACGGGCATTACTTCATGCTTAAAACAAATTCTATGCTGGCGGAAAACGTCGGAATACCAAAAGACAATATCGCCGTCCCGATAAGAAACGGCGCTATAATAGAAGTGTCCAAAGACAAAATCCAGACGCTCAAAGAGACTGCTCCGGCCAACTATGTCATGGTTGACGGGCTGGGCGTAGGCGATGTCAAAGAAATTGTTTTGCGCGACAGACAAATGCTTTCCAAAGACGGCATCTTTGTCATTATCGCGGTCATAGACACGAAAGAAAACAAAATAAAAGGCTCACCAGATATTATTTCTCGGGGATTTGTCTACTTGAAAGAATCTCAAGAACTGCTGAAAAACGCCCGCCATATCGTTAAAAAAATCGTTCACGAATCAGCCAATATGCGTCCGTTGAACATAAACTTTCTGAAAGACAATATCAGGGAACGAGTTGGCAAATATCTTTTCCAAAAAACCAAACGCCGCCCGATGGTCCTGCCGGTCATAATTGAGGTTTAAAAAATTTATTTCAACAAATCTAAAATCTCGTCTTTTTTTTGCTCCATCAATTCTTTTGTCTTGGCCTCAATGACCAATCTCATAATCGGCTCGGTGTTGGACGGGCGCAAATTAAACCACCAGCTTGCCCCGCCATCGGCGGGGTCGGGACTTGTCCTGAGCCAAGTCGAAGGATATTCAACAGAAATACCGTCTTCAAAATTTTGTTGACCGTCGTTATATTTATTTTTTAATTTTTCTAAAATTTTATCCCAGTCTTCTTCTAAGGCAAGAGGAAAATTAATCTCGCCGGAATGAAAATAGCCGGAAAAACGATTAGCCAAATCGGAAATTTTCAGGGCCGGATTTTTATCCAGCGCTTCCAAAACCACCCGCAAAGCAAAAAGCGCCGACTCGTTATAATTAAGCGATTCAAAATAATAGTGGCCGGAAATTTCTGACGCAAAAACCGCCGCTTTTTCTTTCATCAATTTTTTAATGTAAAAATGTCCGATCTTGCTTGCGATAGTTTCAATCCCCCTTTCCCCAAAATAATCTCTCAAGGCTCTGGTGGAAATCAGATCATAAACAAACAAATCTCCTTTTTTCAAAAAATTATCAGCTATAATGCCCCCGGCAATATCCCCCCTTATTTCATTTTGATTTTCATCAAACAATTTCAACCTATCTCCGTCAGCGTCAAAAGAAGCCTTAAAATCCGCGCAAGATCCACCCCAAAATTCTATGCCTAACTTTTTTAAAAATCTTTGCAAAAACAAGCCAACGGCGCTATCTTTAGCATCAATATTCACTTTTATCTCACGACTTATCTTAAAATTACTACAGATCAAATTCAAATAATCTTCAGAAATATCCGTTATTTTTTCCGCTCCTCTTTTGTTGGAATTTTCTAAATTTATTTTTTTTAAAAGTTCCCCTATTTCTTTTCCGCCTATGGGCTGAGTATTTTCATCTGTAAATTTTATGCCATTATATTCGGGAGGATTATGCGAAGCGGTTATCATGGCGCCCCCGGCGCCTCCCAACCCGCCAACGGCAAAATAAAGCATGGGGGTGGTCACTTCGCCCACATTTAAAACATCCAGCCCATAATCTAAAACGCCTTTTGTAAAAGCTTCGGACAAAGATTTTGAACTTAAACGAATATCGCGGCCCACCACGATTTTGCCATTTTTTGAGCGCGCGGCGAAAACTTTGCCAAGTGCGTAAAAAATATCTTCGTCTATGTCTTTTTTATAAACGCCCCTGATATCGTAGGCCTTAAAAATTTTAGGATTTATCCCGTTTACATCCATTACGCCCTATTATAACATTAGATAATGAAAATCGGTATTGTCGGCTTGCCGAATGTCGGGAAATCAACGCTTTTTCAAACAATCACGAAAAAGAAAGTTGATATTTCCAATTACTCATTTTGCACCATCAATCCAAATGTGGGGGTTGCTGTCGTGCCCGACCAACGGCTTGAGAAAATCGCAGAAATTGTCAAGCCGGAAAAAATAATACCGGCCATAGTTGAATTCGTTGACATTGCCGGCTTGGTAAGGGGAGCGCATAAGGGCGAGGGGCTGGGCAACCAATTTCTTTCCCATATCTATACCGTGGACGCAATCTTGCTGGTCATACGATGTTTTGAAGATGAAAAAATCGCCCACGTAGAAAACGAAATCAACCCCCGGCGCGATTTTGAAATAATAAAAAATGAACTGGAATTAAAAGATACTTTTACTGCCCCAGAAGAGGCCCTATCTAAAAAACCTTTTATTTATATCTGCAATATTAAATCCGCCGGCAAAAATAATTCTTTTGAAAAATGCGATTTGGAAATTGATTTTAGGCTGGAACTGGAAGCATCCGAAATGAGTTCGGAAGAACAGAAGGAAATCGGTTTTGAATCAGCCATGCCAAAACTAATAAGTTTAGCCTACAAAACATTAAACCTTATAACTTTTTATACCATCAAGGGCGGCAAAGAACTGCGCGCCTCCGCGCTGGAAAAAGGAAAAACCGCGCCCGAGGCCGGAGAAAAAATTCACAGTGATTTTAAAGAAAAGTTTATCCGAGCCGAGGTCATAAATTATGATAAATTCATGGAGACCGGTAGTTGGAGTCGGGCCCGCGAAGCGGGCCTCTTGCGCACCGAGGGCAAAAACTACATCGTCCGAGACGGCGACATTATAGAATTTAAAATTTAAGAGCGTTGCATAATTTTGCAAAACTGTTAATATAATCCTTAATAACTTACCGCCGTATGGCCAAAGAAACAAACATATACGAAATCGGGTATCTTTTAAAAGCGACTCTTAAAGAAGAGGAAATTTTGGCTTTTACTGAAAAATTAAGAAACGCCGTAACCGAAAAACACGGGCTGATTATATCCGAAGGAAAAACAAAAAAAGAAACACTGGCCTACCCTATCAAAAAAGAAAACAACGCTTTTTTTAGCTGGATAAAATTTTCAATTTCAACAGAAACATCCGCCATCAAAGAAATAAAAAAATACCTGGAAAAACAAAATGATGTGCTTAGATTTTTAATCATGAGGGCAACAAAAGAAAAACAGCACAAATCGGTTATAAAAAGAGAAAGAAGGGCCAAGCCGATTTTTGTAAAAACGGAAATGCCAACAAAAGAAATATCTCAAAAGCCGACTGAAGTTCCCGAACAAAAAGAAACCCCCGAAGACATAAAAATAAAAGAGGAAGAAATTGATAAAAAAATAGAAGAATTATTAGGCGAATAAAAAAATAATATGAATTTAAATAAAATTTTTATCGTAGGCAATTTAACCAGAGATCCGGAACTCCGTTCCCTGCCTTCCGGAGCCAGTGTTGCTTCTTTCGGCGTGGCAACAAACAGGGTCTGGAAAAATCAAAGCGGAGAAAAACAGCAAGAAGTCCAATTCCACAATATCGTAGTTTTTGGCAAACAAGCCGAAACTACCAGCCAGTATTTAAAAAAGGGAGCATTGGCACTTATAGAAGGAAGAATACAGACTAGAAACTGGGAAGCCCAAGACGGAGTCAAGCGTTCGCGAACAGAAATCGTGGCGGAAAGAATACAATTCGGCCCCAGAAGGTCCCCGACGCCCGGCCAAAGCGGAACAGAAAAAACATCGGCCTCCGGCACAAATCAAGGCGCGGACAAAGAAATAATTGACACCATAGAATACCCCGAGGAAAACAATAGCCCGGAAGACATACCATTTTAAAAAAATAAGCCATGAGAAACTGTTATTTTTGCACAAACAACTTTAAAAAAATTGACTACAAAGAAGCGGAGTCTTTAAAAAACTTTACTGACAGCCAGGCAAAGATTCTGCCCAAAAAGCAAACTTATCTCTGCGTCAAACACCAAAGACGTCTTGCTTTGGCGATAAAAAGAGCTCGTTTTTTGGCCTTACTGCCTTTTGTTAAGCATTAAAAGCTTCTTTAATTTTCTTTATTATCTCTTGGGTCGTTTTAGTGTTTTCTTTCAAAAACAGTCTCGCTTTTTCATGTCCCACGCCCAATTTCATATTTCCAAAAGAATAACTGGCGCCGGATTTTTTAATAATTCCGTATTTTTCACCTAAATTTAAAATCTCACCTTCCTTGGAAATACCTTCATTATAAATAAGGTCAAATTCCGCCATTCTAAAAGGAGCGGCAACTTTATTTTTTACAACTTTCGCCCTAACTCTGCCCCCAATGACCTCATCGCCCTTTTTAATCTGGGCGATTCTTCGCACGTCAATCCTGACCGACGAATAAAACTTCAAGGCCTTGCCGCCCGGAGTTGTTTCCGGATTGCCGAACATAATGCCTATTTTCATGCGAATCTGATTGATGAAAATAACCATAGTTTTTGATTTGGCGGTAATAGCAGTGAGCTTCCTAAGAGCCTGCGACATTAGCCGAGCCTGAAGACCCATGTGGGTGTCACCCATTTCTCCTTCAATTTCAGCGCGAGGAGTAAGCGCGGCCACAGAATCAACAACAACAACATCCACTTTGCCGGAACGAACCAAGCTTTCCACAATCTCCAAAGCCTGCTCGCCGGTATCGGGCTGAGAAACCAAAAGGTCGTCGATTTTTACTCCCAGTTTTTTGGTATATTCCGCATCAAGCGCATGTTCAGCGTCAACAAAAGCGCAAAGGCCGCCTTTTTTTTGCGCCTCGGCAATAACATGCAGAGCAAGCGTTGTTTTCCCGGATGATTCAGGGCCGTAAATTTCAACCACCCGGCCGCGCGGCAAACCGCCGACCCCCAAAGCCATATCCAGAGCCAAAGAACCTGTCGGAACCGCATCCACATTGACCTTTGGCACGTCGCCCAGCTTCATTATAGCGCCCTCGCCATATTTTGACTTAATGCTTTCCAAAACAACGCTTATTTCTTCTCCTGTAGTTTTTAGTTTTCTGTTTTTCGCCATTTTATTATTATTTATTTACAACTTCTAATTTTTTATAAGTTTCCCTGTTAAACCTGTCTTTGGCCGACAACTCAATAATATTGTATCCTTTTGCCAAAAGCAAATCTTTTCTAAAATTACCAAAACTGTCAGCCAGAACTTTTTGCCCGTCAATTAATAATACTGCCGTGTTTGTAACAACGCCCCTGACCGACATAAAAGAATTTGCCAATGTTTGGCCATTTTCCGGATAATCTATTTTTATTTGCGGTCCTGCCAAAAAACCTTTAGCTTGATGAAAAAAGTAAAAACCAAGAACTAGCGCAATCAGCAATATGGCAAAAATTTTTATATATAACAAAGGATAGGAATTCATTTTAGTTTTAATAATCTTCGCTTGGCTTTTCAACCAAGACTTCCCTGGATTTAGAGCCGTCCGGCGGGCCCACCACTCCTCTTTCTTCAAGCATATCCAAAAGCCGGGCCGCGCGGGCATAACCCACCCTAAGCCGCCGCTGAAGATAAGACGAGGACCCCTTCCCAGCTTCAATAACCAGCGCGCGCGCTTCTTCGTATAATTCATCTTCCTCCCCTTCATTGAATTCATCGGCGTTCCCGTCAAAAATAGACGCCTGCCTGCCCGGCAGGCAGGCCTGCTCCATTTCTCCTCCAGCCAAACCCAAACTGTTAGAATCAGAATCCTCATATTTATTTCTTAAATAATCAACTACTTTTTTCACTTCAGATTCTGAAACAAAAGAACCCTGAATACGCCTCGGCTTGGTGGAATCAGCGGACAAAAAAAGCATGTCGCCGTTCCCTAGCAACCGCTCCGCTCCGGCCATATCCAAAATTGTCCTGGAATCCACTTGGGACGCCACCTGAAAAGCAATGCGAGTCGTTATATTGGCTTTTATCAATCCGGTAATGACATCCACGGATGGCCTCTGCGTGGAAACTACCAAATGAATGCCGACCGCGCGCGACATCTGCGCCAATCTGACTATTGATGCCTCAAATTCGCGCGGATAAGTGGCCATAATATCAGCCAATTCATCAATTACAATAACCAGATAGGGCATACTGTCTTTGGTATTTTTTTTGCGGTACGAATTTACATCGCGAGCGCCGGCGCCCAAAAGCACATCGTAGCGCCTTTCCATTTCCTTGGTCGCCCACCTCAAGGCCACAATCGCTTTTTTGGCATCAACAATAACCGGGGACAATAAATAGGGCAAATCATTATAAATATTCATTTCCACTCTTTTGGGGTCTATTAAAAGAAACTGCAATTCCGCCGGCGAATGCCGATACAACAAACTCATCATGAGCGCGTGAATACAGACAGATTTTCCGGAACCGGTGGCGCCGGCAATCAAAAGGTGGGGCATTTTAGAAATAGAAGAAAAAACCGGCTTGCCGGCGACATTGCGCCCCATGGCAATAAGCAAAGGTATTTCTTTTTGCAAAGCATCGGCTTCTCTTAACAAATGCTTCAGCCCCACCAAAGAAGCAGAACGATTGGGAACTTCAATCCCAACAAGAGATTTGCCCGGGATAGGAGCCTCTATTCTGATAGGGTGCGCGGCCAAAGCAAGCGCCAGATCATTATTCAAAGAAACAATTCTTGAAAGCTTTATTCCTTCAGCGGGCTTTATGGAATACTGAGTAACCGACGGACCTATGCAAATTTCGGCCATCTCAATATTAATGCCGAAATTTTGAAAAGTCCTTTTTATAATATTTGAATTGGCCTTTATGTCGCCGGCTGACGGCTTTCCCTTGTCTCCCTCCAAAAGATCAAGCGGCGGCGGCTGAAATTCGCCCTCTTGTCCGGCTCGGCCTCGGCCAAAAATTTTCGCGGATTTCTTTTTTAAAATTTCGCGGCCAACTTCCGTATTTTCATCTCTAGCTTCATAAGATTCCTCTTTATAAGTTTCTTCTTTTTCCAACTTAACGGATTCCGGCTCGCCGCCTTGAACATCTTCATAATCTTCTTCGTTGTCAAAAAGTTTTTGCTGTTTTAATTTATTTCTTAAAAAAGAAAAAGAAATAGGCAAATTAAACATTATTAAAAAACCAACCGATAAAATCGCCAAAAACAAAATCAGCGTTGCCCAAAAATCAATAAGCTTTAAAAACGGAAAGGCGGCGAAATATCCTGTGTGGCCGCCGCTTTTTTCTCCAAAAATAACTTCCACCAAAGCCAAGCCGCTCAAGAAAACCAGCAAGCCGCCGACTAAATTTGAAGCCAAAAGGTTGGGCCGAAAAGAAGAAAATAATGAAATAGCCGCAAAGAAAAAAATCGCCGGCGCCAAAAACAATCCGTCGCCGAAAAGAAATTCCAGTCCGGCGCGAACATAGACCCCCGCCATCCCAGCTTTGCCGAAAACCACCAGCAACAAAAAAAGCGACACACCCAAACAAATAACCGCCCAAACCGAATGCTTGGTCTCTTCTTTGAGCCCGTCATGCCACCGGCCGTTTTCTTCTTTCTCTTTGGACTTTTTGGTTTTTTTAATTTTAACTGCCATCTTTTTATTATATTACATCCATTAATATAATAAAGACAAACAAAAAAACGGGCCTTGGCCCATTTTTTTATTTATCGTTATCGTTATTTCTCTCAAGAAAATTACGAATTTCACTCGTCGGCATAACAAGCGAATATCCGCCATCTATGGCATCCACCATGCCCAACAATTCTCCTTCTTCATTAAAAACCCCGGCGCCGGAAAAACCTCCCTTAACATTTTTATCCAAATACAAATACACCATCTCGCCATCTTTTAAAGATTTAATGGTTTTTTTACCAACAATCCTGGCGCTAAACGGCAACTCCAAGATTTTTTCAATCCCGAAGATTGAAAAACTAAATTCTCTTTCAAAAGAATAATATTCCTTAAACGGACTAAATTTTTCTTGGAAAACAACTTTTTTAGCCCCCAAATCAATCAAGCTTTTACCCTTCAGCCCCTTTGGCTCTAATTGAACTAAGGCCAAATCAAATTTTTGGGAAATTTTTAAAATTTTTACCTTAAATATTTCCTCTTTAAAAATAAATAAACAAATTTTAGAAGAAGTTTCCGGAGCAACTAAGTAATCGAAAAGATGGGCAACTGTTAAAACAAGGCCTTTTCCCGGGTCCAAAATAATACCTTCTGTTTGACCCACAGTGAAGACATAAAAAGACC
Organism: Patescibacteria group bacterium; assembly: GCA_018819015.1. Classification (GTDB taxonomy): domain Bacteria; phylum Patescibacteriota; class Minisyncoccia; order JAHISW01; family Tagabacteraceae; genus JAHJQY01. Next base: position 8,630 of record JAHJQY010000011.1, on the reverse strand, counting down.
CCTGGCTTTGATTTATCGCCTCAAAAGTCTTTTGAGGGAAAAATTTTGCGTAGTCAAACGTATCGTCGGCTAAAGCTACCAAGCCAACGCTTGTCAGCAAGAAAAAAGCGCAAAGAAAGCAGAAAATTTTCTTCATTGCTCCATCCTCCGTTCGTTCGTTATTATTTGTTTTTCAAAGGGCTTAAACCTATGTATTTAATTTAACATTGCCAAAATAACGGTCAATACGAAAAAGACATAAAAATAAAAAGAGAGAATTGTCAAATAGATTTCGTGACAACTTCCACCTTGGACCATGGACCCCAGTCGCCTTTTTTCAGCAAGCCGTTGGCCGCTCCCATCTCCTGCAAAACCGCCGTGGCATTAGCCGTGCCCAGCTGAATCGCGTGAACAATATCTCCGGTCTCCATATAGCCGGCCGTAAAGGCGGCGCCGAAGGCGTCGCCGGCGCCGGTCCTGTCAACCAGACCGGATTCCGGTATTCCCGCCGAATACAATTTCTTGCCATCGGACACAACCGCTCCGGCCGGCCCTTTGGTCATGACGGCGATACCTTTAACCATCTCATCAAGTTTTTTAAAAATTTTTTTCTCTTCGTTAAAATCAATTCCGGTTAACAGGGAGCACTCTTCCTGATTTAAAATTAAAATATCTATTTTATCCAAAACTGTTTTTAAAATTTTTGTATTTTCTTCTGACTTTAAGCTACCAGCAGGATTGGCTGAAACTTTAATTCCCTCTTTGGCGGCAAATTCCAACAAAGGAACCAGAATTTGGTGACTGCCGGCCGACAAAGAAGAAACATAAAACCAATCAGCCCTAAGCTTTGTTGAAGGGTCAAAGGGTATATCTTTTTCCGTTACTTGGTGACAAGCGCCGTATTTTTCCAAAATACTCCTTTCCGCCCCGGGCAAAGAAAGAACCACAGAAAAAGCCGTCGGGTGTTTGGCTGATTCTTTAAGCAAGTTTAGAGAAACTCCGTGGCGTTTCAATTCTTTTTTTATCGCCTCGCCAAAAATGTCTTTGCCGACCGCGCCAAAATAAGCGGTCTTTAAACCTTGTTCGGAAAAACTGCAGGCGGAATTTGTGCCGCATCCGCCCATGGAAGAAAAAACGTCTTCAACGTGCATCTTGGAACCCAAAGAAACGCACAGCCCTTTTTTTGTAATAAATTTTTCATCTTCAACCGTCTCAAATTTACGGCTGGACATAAAAATATCATAAGTGGCCGAACCAAAAGTAATTACATCGTATTTCATCATTTTCTATTTAAAACTTTTTTTACCGCTTCCTTTATTGAACCGACTCCCATTCCGAATTTTTCAATCAATTCTTCCGGTTCGCCGGATTCGCCAAATCTGTCCCGCACACCGATAAATTCCACCGGGCAAGGATGATTCTTCGCTAAAACTTCTGCCACGGCCGAACCAAGTCCGCCGATTATCTGATGCTCCTCCACTGTCACCACGGCGCCGGAATTTTTCGCGCTGGCGATAATTGTTTTTTCATCCAACGGTTTTATAGTATGGCTGTTTATCACTTCTACTCCCACTCCTTCTTTTTCTAATTCCCCGGCCGCCAAAATAGCGTTATAAACAAGAGGACCGCAGGCAATTATAGAAATGTCTGTCTTTTTTGAATCGGATTTATAAAAAATTTCCGCCCGGCCTATTTCAAAAGGCGTCTTTTCCGCCGTAAAAACAGGAGTTTTCTCGCGCGCGAATCTCAAGTAAACAGGCCCTTTGTGCTTGGCGGCGGCCAAAGTCGCCTTGCGCGTTTCAATCGCGTCGCAGGGGACAATCACCGTCATATTCGGAATCACTCTGGTTATCGCCACATCTTCAATCGCCTGATGAGTGGCGCCGTCAGGGCCGACGGAAACACCCGCGTGCGCTCCGGCAATTTTCACATTTGAATCATTGTAACAAATTGTGGTACGAATCTGTTCCCAATTTCTACCCGGAGAAAACATAGCATAAGAAGAAATGAAAGGAATTTTTCCCATAGCCGCCAACCCGGAAGCGACAGAAGCCATATTCTGCTCTCCAATGCCCATCTCAACAAATCTCTCAGGAAAAACATCTTTAAACATTTTAGAGCGCGTGGAATCAGAAAGGTCGGCGCACAAAACAACAATATTTTCATCATCCTTCCCGGCCCGCACCAACCCTTCGCCATAACCGTTTCTGGTCGGAGCTTGTTCTAATTTTTCTTTGTGAAATAAATTTTTCGCCAATTCAATATTATTCATGCTCGCTCTTAATTTTACCTTGTAATGTTCTTAATTGCGCCAGCGCCTTTTCTGCTTCCTCTGAATTAGGAGATTTTCCGTGCCAGGAAAATTCCCTTTCCATAAAATCCACTCCCTTGCCGGGAATAGTCTTCGCGATAACAAGCGATGGTTTGTTAAAAACCGCCTTGGATTCGTTTATGGCGCCGATTATCGCTTCCATATTATGGCCGTCTATTTCCAAAACATGCCAGCCAAAAGATTCAAATTTATCTTTAAGCGGCTCCAAAGGCATAACATCTTCGGTAAAACCATCTATCTGAATATTATTTCTGTCTATAATTCCGATGATATTATAAAGTTTTTCTTTGCCAGCCAACATGGCCGCTTCCCAAACTTGCCCGCAATCAAGCTCTCCATCCCCCATCAAGCAATAAATCCAAATCGGATTATCAGAACTGCTGCCCTCTTCCTTGGACAAATCAATTCTTGCGGCAATGGCCATTCCCGCCGCCTGCGAAAGACCGGAGCCAAGAGGCCCGGAACTGGTTTCCAGCCCCGGCAACGCGGTCCTATGAGGATGGCCCTGCAAACGGCTGCCGAATTTCCGCAATGTTTTCAGTTCTTCAACAGGAAAATACCCCGCATGAGCCATTGTGGCGTACTGTACGGGACAAATATGGCCGTTTGACAAAACCAGCCGATCGCGTTCCTCCCAATCCGGCCGACCGGGGTCATGTTTTAAAACTTCAAAATACAAAGCGGTAAAAATATCCGCCATTCCCAAGGGACCGGCCGAATGGCCGGAACCGGCTTCCAAAAGCATTTTTATAATATCCTGCCTGATTTCGTTGGCCTTTTCTTCCAAAAATTTTATCCTTTCGTCGCTTAAAGACATTTTAAATTATTTATAGATTGTTCAATATTTTTGCTGTTAAATATATAGCTGGCGGCTGAAACAATATCCGCTCCCGCTTCTTTGCATTTTTTCGCCGTTTCTTTATTTATGCCGCCGTCAACTTCAATTATAGCATCCGGGCAATTTTTTCGTAAATCGCTTATCTTTTCCAAACTTTCTTCAATAAATTTCTGGCCGGCCAGCCCGGGATAAACCGCCAAAATCTGGAACAAATCAACTCTTCCATAAAAAGGCACCAGCCGCGTCCAAGGGGTATCCGGCCCAATCGCCACCCCGACTTCTTTGCCCGCCTCTTTGCATTTTTTTACGACAAAATGCGGGTCTTTGGCGGCCTCCAAATGAAAAATTATTCTTTTAACCGGCGCCAAAAACCAATCTTCCACCCTGTCTTCTATTTTATCAATCATCAAATGAACCTCAATGTTCAGCGGAGTTTCAATAGACAACAAATCGCCGGCATTGTGCCAAATCGTATTTTTGGTAAAAGTGCCGTCGGCCGCGTCAATCTGAACCCAATTTATCCCGCCCTTGGCGGGATCAGTATAAGATTCAATCAATTTTATACGCTCTTGAATTTCTTCAAAAGAATCCGCATTTATAGTGGGTATAACTTGCATAAAATTAATTATAACAAAAATCCCCGCGCCTTAAAATGGCCGGGGACTATTTTATTTCAACACTTCAACAACGGATGAAAATAAACTTTTTCAATTTTTCTAACATAACCCAAAACATCGCTGCAGTCCATTTTGTGCATAATGGGGGCGCGCGTGCTGCCCTCCTTTAAATTTCTGGGGTCATTGCTTATGGCTAATTCGTCAAAATAATAGAATCCAACGTGACGATGCAAATTACCATCGCTGCCCATCCTCGGCTCCCAGAACAAAACAGAGCCCGCTGGCGGATCGCCTCCGCCCGAAAAAACTGTCCAGCCGCAAGAAATCAATTCATTTTCAAAAGTTCCGACATTGGCCATCGACACCTTAATCAAATCGTGTATTTTTAAGAAATTGGAAGCAAAGACGACACAAGCAAACAAGCCGGCGCTACAAACGTCTACCAAAGCGCCTTTATCATCTTTACAAAAACATCTTCTAAATAACCCGGATCCCACAGAATCCGCAAGCCTTTCAAGGTATGTAGTCCTTAAATCAAATTTCAAACTGTTCATTCCGGCCTCCCTATTTTTTTATTTTCCGCAAAATATATTCAGACAACCTAATCGGCTTCTCGCTGTCTTTGTATTCCTTTACCACTCTATTTAAGTCTTCGCGCCTGTTTTTAGAAAACCAAGCTCCCCTGTAATACAATGCCCAGGCGGCGGTTTTTTCCCGTAGGGGCAATAATTCAAAACTTGAATAACTTCTTCCGTCGCAGGCAAAATTAACTTTGATGCTATCATGATAACCTTGCGGGTGATTTTTTATAATGTCATCCAGCCATTTTTTCGCTTTCCACGTTTGACCTATGACGCTATAAAATTCAGCAATTCTAAGCTCGGCTTCGTCAACTAAATCGCTTTCGGGATATTTCTTAATAAAATCTTCGTATTTATCAATTGCCAATTCTTTAACAATCTTATTGTAATCACCTTCTTTGGGACTGCGTAAATAATTTTCGTATATACGCAAATACTCTTTTCTAGCTTCTTCTCTGCTATCTGCGGCGTAGATATTGGGACAAAAAACGAAAACCAAAAAAACAGAAAAAAACAGAATTAAACCTTTCTTAATCACTTGCCTTACCTCCATTGTTCTATTTTTTCAAAGAAATACCGGACGGGACACTCGGACCCAAGGTACACAAACAGTATAAGGCTATTCTGAAAGATTTTCCAGAGCGATTTTTAGGCATGTGGGTCGGGGGTCTAACAAGAGGATATTTGTTTAAAAATTCCTTTATCAAAATATCTCGTCTCAAAGTAACGATTTTTTCTGACCAGCCACCTATTGTGTTCTTCGAAAAAATTTATTAAGGAGGGTGTTCCAGAGTCTCTAATGCCAAGTTTTTCATAAAATAATATCCGAGCTGCATCAGGATAATTACCATATCTACTTTGAGAAATGCCAACTGACTCACGCATAAACGGACGTTTGGCAATTTCTCTAATTAAAGAAAATAACGATAGGCTCATTACGCAATACGGTGTCTATAAGGCACTGGTTGTCTTCTTTGGACCATGCACCAGGCGGACGCTGATAATCCAGGTTTACCTTATACTTATGCCTATTATTAATATATTCTTGTATGTTCGCCATTTGATTTTAAAAAGGTATATCTTTGGAATCGGATTTACCATCCTCCTCATCTCCTTCTACTGGATAATCAATATCGTTTTCTTCTTCGATGTCTGCCTTAACTTTTTCAAATTCATTTTCTAATTTCCCTAGTTGCTTCCGGCTCTCTTTAATTAAGGCTGCCCCCTCTTTTACCTTTTCAAGTCCCACTTCAACATCCGCCTCTTTCTGTTCTTCAAACCATTTAACAATTTCCTCAAGCTTTTTTAACGAATCTTTTAATTTAATTTTGTTTATTGCAATGGCAAAGCGGATCGTGAGGCATTTGATGCTAAGTTGGACTTTGATGTTACGTTGATTCCTTATAAAGGCAACGATTCTTGGGTTGAAAAAACTATCGTTGGTGCTCATAAATGTTTAAACAGCAATAACATTCCGCAGGCTTATCCAGACTGTGATTATTGCAGTTATATTAACTCTATAAATAAAAATAGTGGGGTAAATAGCTAAAATTAGCTATTTTTACACCAAAACCATTGACAAGTATAGCCTTATATGCTATACTTAATTGTTATACTGAATAATTGTGTTAATGTATAACAAACTGCAGTTTGACAAAACGTATACGTAAACCAAAACCAACAGAAGGAGGTTTGCCATGGCAAAGCTGTGCAAAGACCAACGTGAAGGCCTCGTGGCCAAACTGACAGCCTTTTTTAAGGGGCTGACAGTGGAAGAGATCGATGATGTGGTGACGGAGGCAAGACAACAGGCTACTGTCGAAACGGTGCAGGAACGCAAGAACGGATTTGCAAAACTGTTCGACAGTCAGATGGAGGCTCTGAAGTCCCGGGGCTGTCCGCAGGCGATCATGGAAGCGTTCAGCAACCAGCGTGACGCCGTGCTGTCCAAAGCGGCCGAGATGGAGATTCCCGAAGAACACATCCCGTTCGTGCCTGTGATTCCGCGAACCTGTATGGGCATCTACGGACTTATGCCCATGGTCCGCAACGGTGATAAGGTGGGTTACACCTACCTCGATCCGAACGAGATCATCGACCAAGTGGAAACCCCGAAGAATCCGTATTTCATCTACGACGTGGAAGACGGCAAAGACATGGTCGGTAAGTCGCCCGAAAAGGCAGAGAAGCTCATCACAGAGCAGAAACGATCCTGCCTGACGGTTGATGAGGGTATCGCCGTATGCATTCACACTAACGTGCTCTCTGAGCACTACGTGGACTGCACAGGTTCCCGCTACCCGCACGCCGACCTTGTGCCGGATGTCTACCTCGACGACGACAAGCCGTTGCTTGACTGGAGCTACTTCGGCAGCTCGAATGACAAGTGGGGTTCCGCTTCCTGCCGTAGTCGGGTTTAGGTTCTCGGCACTTCGGACCTTTCGGTTTCTTGTTCTTTGTTTCCGCCGAAGGCGGTCGCTACAATTTTTTGCACTAAGGTGCAATCAAAGGGGTAGATCAGAAATGATCTACCCTTCTTTATTTCTTTATTTTTATATGATTTTATAGTATACTAAAAGTGCTGCCTACATTGACTGGGAATACCCCCAACGGGCCGCTGTCTTTTTAGTCCAATTGTGGACTGAAAGGGGCAGCCGGTCCTCCACAATTGGAGCCCTTTGGGGTTTCAGTCAATGTGGGCAGCAGGTCTCGGCTGTCCCTTTTTTATTTCAATTTTCTTTAAGCCACTCCCACATCTTATGTCGTATTTCTTGTTCAAGTTTATTGCTATTTGCGTGACTTAATACCCCGAGATATGAATTAAAAGTTTGCATTAAGGCATGCTCATCGATTTTACCTTTTTTGTATTCATTGACTCTCTGTTTTAGCTTCCTAAAAATCCTTTGCTTGGTTTTAGTTCTTAATATAATTGCTTTAGGCAAAATAACATATCCTAAATAGTCGACTCCCTGGCAATATTTACGAATAGTTACTTTACCCGGGTGTAAACGAATTTTAAGTTCTTTCTTGAGAAAAACCTCAATTTTAAGCAATAAATCAGCCAAATAATTTGTATCATAATGAACAACAATAAAATCATCAGCATAACGGATATAATTTATTGCTTTCAATTTCTGTTTTATAAATTGATCCATTTCATTCATATAAATGTTAACCAGAATTTGAGAAGTTAGATTACCAATTGGAACGCCTTTTTTGTCTCTTTTTGTAGTAAATTCAGACTCAAAACTTTGTAAATCGTAGTTAAGTAGAAAAAAGTTGGGATTATTACTGCCTTGCAATCGTTCAATCATTGTCCGGTACGCACCATCTACAATTTTTGCACCAACACTTGCTTGCTTACTTTTTAGCTCGTATTCTTCTTTACAATTTGAGCAATAAAAATCTGCAACCGGCTGATTGTTTGGATATTTATCGATATCCAAATGCCCACAATTAGGGCAATAAATGGCACTATCGACCCACGCCTCGGTTAAAACACGCACCTTTTGAGATTGGCTTGTATAATTATCCGCAAGTTGTGTTTCAAATGATAACTTCATATTTTAATCCGTTGCTTTTATCCCATTCGCCTTTGTTGACACTAACGCGCCGTCCAGCGTGAACAGTAAACCCACCATTTGAAAGAAGATAGGGCGGATCGGCAAAAACCATATCAACCGAATTTTCGGGAAGTTCAGCAAGAATATTCAAGCAATCTGCTTGGTATAGTTTGAATTTCGGTTTTTCGTAATATGGTTTTTGCATAACCGCCTTATTTTACCACGGTTCTAACTTGGTAATCTGGCGGTGCCTTTTGGTTAAAATCCGAACTTTTTTTGAAGAAAATCCGGACTGCGAATTTTGACGCTCCGCTTTTTGTATTCGCTCGGGCGTGGCGGAATTCCCCCCAACCCCCCCTTCCGCCCGCCCGCAGAAGCGACCCTTTCGGATTGGACGATTTCAAGTTTTTCTTTGGCGGCAAATTCTTTTTTAATTTTCTCCTATAATATTTCCTAAGTTGCTAATGTTACGAACAGATCAAGTAATCTCATACCAGATGCTTTTTGTATAGCTTTAGCACTTTAGATTAACTAGTCTGTGGTTTGATTGCCGTGAACTTAAGGCTGACTATTTTACCTCGGGCTTGAACAATATCTTCTTTTGTAACCGGAGAAATCAGTTCTTCAGTCGGACAAGAAGCCATTTTTGTTACCTCTGGAGGAGTAAGTGGGTGACGAATTACAACCTTAATCTCTTCGAAACCTGCTTCCTTAACGATA
>JAHJQY010000010.1 GCA_018819015.1 Patescibacteria group bacterium | reverse complement strand
GAATGTAAGGATGTTGGAAAAATAAATCCCATGCCCGAATTAATATTTAACAAAGAACAACCACCCGAGCTTAGATTTGCCGAGGTGGCGCCGGAGGTTTGGCAAGCCCTCCACGAATTAAAGCGAACCGGCTGGGTAAAAAAAATACAAAAACTCGAGCAGGATTTTGAAGAAGTGGAGATAAATTAATTTCGCCCTCAGTAGGAATTGAACCCACATTTTAAGCTCCGGAAGCTCATGTTCTGTCCGTTGAACTATGAGGGCTTGTTGCTATAAGATATAATTATATTATGAGGAGAAATTTTGAAAACGCCATAGGGGCTTATACCGGCCGGCTTTTGGAAGAGGAGGTTTTTGGCCGTCCTAAAATTCCTGAAGAAATAAAGTTCATGTCTTTTAAAAAAGCCACGGATGCCGTTAAAGAAATGCAGATGGGCGACCCATCTGACCCTGACAAAAGATTTGCCAATGATTTGCACGCTTTGGTGGCGGATAAATTGGGCCTGCAAGATTACAGCCGCTTGAAATTTTACAGCGCAGTGGGTACGCCGCTGGATATTTTCCATGGAGTGGACGCGTTGCTGGAACTTCAATTGAAAAAAGGCAGGATCGATGCTTGTACTTTGGATGTTTCGCGAGATGACCAAAAAGAAACCTGCAAGGCCGATGTTTTAATAAAAATGCCGAAGGATGGGCTGGACCCCAAGGAAGATAAAAAAGAATACCGGCAGAAATTGGAACAAACAGCCGACGAAGTTGTTAGGTATTTTAAACAAAGAGAAAATTATTATAATTAAAAAGTTTTTATTATGATGGACAATAATATGTATAATTTAATGCTTCAGTTGACGCAGGAGCATAAGAGTTTGTGGCGCATAAAAAATGAATACATTAAAGATGCGGCTGACTGGTCGGAGTGCGAGACCTATTGGAAAAAACTTCGGGAAGACAAAGAGGCGCATATTGTGGAATTGATTGCTTTGGTCAAAAAGCATTTGAAGTAGACCATTTTAAAAAATTAATAGAGATGAAAAATCCAATAAACATAAAAGAATTGATTGATTTTTTAAATGAGGCGAATAAAAGCACTTATGCCAACAAGGATGCACCAAAAGTTGTTTCGTCGCGCTTGGAATCGGAAGATTATCATTTTGAAAAAGGTAATTTGGTTTACCACGATACTTATTTTGGGAAACGAGATTTTATTGGTGAAGAAATTATTTATAAAAATCAGCAGCCGGTTTGGGGTGCGAATTATTTTGGTTTTATTTTTGACGATAATGTTAGCGAAAAAGATGTTTATGCTTTTCTTCGACAAGCGCTTATGCAGGAATATAATGATGTAATTCCAGTCAGGGGACCGGCCAGATTTTCCGAGGGCGCGTGGAGTTATCAATTTTCTGTCAGTGGTGGCCTGGAAAATTTCTCCGGCCAGGAAGAAATTTTATTGAACGGAAAAATTATTTACCGTTGTTTAATCCACGGAGGGTTTGTTCAGTAGTTGTACTGAAATAAATTTATGATTAGAAATAAAAAAACTCTTACCATAATAATTGTTGTTATTGCCATTCTGGCGATTTGGTTTTTTATCAGATTCGTTGTTGGCGGCCCCGAAGACGATTGGATTTGCGTTAACGGTCAGTGGGTGAAACATGGCGCGCCCAGCGCGCCGATGCCGGCAGAACCGTGCGGCGAAGAGCCCGTTGCCTGCACAATGGATGCCAAACTTTGTTCTGACGGCTCCTATGTCGCCAGAGTTGCGCCAAAATGCGATTTCGCGCCCTGCCCGGAAACAAAAACAATAAAACTTTATTATTATAATTACGAACTGGACAAAGATGAATCAGGCAATATCTCTTGCAGTAGAAATGGATTGGTGGCGGTTGAGAGAGAAATTCCAATAACTCAAACACCGATTCAGGATACCATTAAGCTTTTGCTTTCAGGCGAACTAACCGAAGAAGAAAGGATTCAAGGAATTGATACCGAATATTCGCTGGAAGGACTTTCATTAAAAGGTGCTTCGTTGAAAGACGAAGTTTTAACACTTGAATTTAATGATCCTAACAATAAAACAGTCGGTGGTTCTTGCCGGGTGGGCATTCTTTGGTTTCAAATTGAAGCAACAGCAAAACAATTTCTAGAAGTCCAGCAAGTCCGTTTTCTGCCCGAGGAGATTTTCCAGCCGTAAGAAAAACTATAAGTAAATTATGACCAGAAATAAAAAAATAATTATAATTGCGACGATTACTGCCGTCGTTGTTATATTCGCACGGGCACCGTGGCTGGATAATCTGAACCTGCATGATAACGTATTTGAGGAACGGGCTGAAATTGACGGCACAATTTAAATATACAGGCGAGCTGGTTTGTGATTATAATGTGATGTGGGCACCTTTTGGCAGGTGGGTGGCAAGTTGTGAGGGCGGCTACTATGTGACATTCTGGGGTAAGATATT
>JAHJQY010000009.1 GCA_018819015.1 Patescibacteria group bacterium | reverse complement strand
ATTATTGAGATTCGACTTGAAATGTCGGCAACGAAGTATTGTCTAGAATAGCTGGCTTCTCTCCCATTTTTATTCTTTGCATATTCTCAATAAATGATAGCCAGATATAGTTATAAAAAATTCCCCAAACAAAATTCGCCGGTTCGGATAAATAGTTATGCCAAATAATTCTTGCGCTTTCCCACAAAAACCCTAGATTATTTTGAACCGGCTCGCTGTTCCAAATACTCCGCAAGTCTATCTTGAAATATCCAAGAACAATAACCGCGATTATTATTAAAATAATGATATTTACAAAACCTTTGCTCATAAATTTATTATACTATAAATATGATAACGGGTTAAGATATGCTTTTTTGTCTGCAATCGGTATTACGGCGTTTTTGCAATTTATACTGTTTGTAAATTTAGTTATTTTCACTCCCTGTGTGGCATAAACGGTAAAATGAAGATGCGGCCCGGTGGCATACCCTGTTTGGCCGCTGTAGCCGATTATGTCGCCAATAACCACATTTTGCCCCGCCGCAACTTTGGTCAGAGAAAGATGGGCATAAAGAGTTGAAAGGCCGTTGTTGTGCTTTATAAGAACCCATTGGCCATAAGAATAGCATCCCGAGATTAAATCTGTGTTGCCGGTTGCCTCTACGATTCCGCTGGCAGATGCTTTGACGGGAGTGCCAACCGAAGCTCTAAAATCAATTCCATTATGACCCATTCCCCCGTAAACTTGGGGGTTTTCTGTGGCAAAAGGAGTGTTGCCAAAATATTGTGTTATTGTAATTTTATCTAACGGCCAAGCCAACACTCCGGAGCCGGCCGGCGGCAAACTATTCGGGTCTATTTGAATTCTTAGTTCTCCCTCAAGGCTCATTATTTCTTTTTCAAAAGCCTCTTTTTTGGCAAGTTTTTCGTCAAGTAATTTTTTATAATTTTCTTCCCTGTTTTTTGTTTCTTGCAATAATACGTCTTTTTGTTTTTTGTTTTGCTGCGCTATCTTTTTTTGGTCGCCCAATTTCGCGTTTAACGCGCTTAAATTATTTTTTTCCGCTATTTTTTCTCCCTGAATTTTCTCCAATGAATTCTTCAAATCTTTTAATTCGTTGACCTTGGCGGTTATATTTCCCTGCAGCTGTTCCATTCCTTCTAAGTCGTCAAAAAAATCAGACAGCTTCCCATGTTTTAGGAGAGTTTCCAGCAGCGACTGGGATTCTTCTTCATCTATTCTGCGAAGCACTTCGGCCAAAGATTCTTTGCTGTTTTCAATTTGGTTATTTTTATTTCCAATTTCAATTTCCAGTTTTTCCAGCGTTAAATTCGCGCTATCAATTTTTTCGTTAGTAAGTTTTATTTCGGCGCCAAGTTTATTGGCGGTGCTGTTAAGTTGGCTTATTTGGTTTTTCAATGTTTTTGATTCTTTCAGAGTTTTGTCTATTTCTGTCTGATATTTTTCTATATCTTTTTCAATTTCAGAAATTTCTTCATTTTTTTCGCTAATTTTACCGCGCAACTCTTCTATTTTTGATTCGGCAAAAATTGGAGTTCTAGATGATAAAAATTGAGCCAGAATTATTAAAATTACAATGGCGATAATTTGAGCTGTTGTTTTGCGTAATGTCATATTTTCGCCGACTCAAGACGTTCCAATGTTTCTTTTTTGCCTAAAATTTCAGCCACACTGAAAGGATCCGGCGATTTATCCCGGCCCGTTAAAGCAACCCTAAACGGCCATAAAACGTTGCCTCTTCCCCTTTTTTCTGAATAACCCCAAACAACGTTTTTAATTTCTTTCTTTGTAAAAGAACTCTCGTTCAAATCAGAAAGTAATTTTATAAGATTGTCAAGATATTCATTTACTTTACTTGGATTATCTTCTTTTTTCCAAACAAGCAGGGCTTTGGGGAAAACCGGCTTGTTTAAAAAAAACTCAATCCCCTCGCCCATGTCGGAGAGAGTCGTTATCCGGTCTTTTTCAAGTTCTGTTATTTTTATCCAATATTCCGGGTTGCTGTTTATTTTATTTCGCCAATCATCCGATACAAATTTTTTCAGTTTTTCGGCCAATTCTTTTGTCGGGGTTTTTTTAAGATATTCTTTGTTGAACCAATTTAGTTTATCTATATTAAATACGGCGCCGCCTTTTTGCGCTTTTTCCAAAGAAAAAATTTTTAAGAGTTCGTCTATGTTAAAAATTTCCCTGTCATCTCCAGGATTCCAACCCAAAAGAGCCAGAAAATTAATCAACGCTTCTGGCAAATATCCTTTTTCTTTATATTCTGCCACCGAAATGGCGCCGTGGCGTTTGCTCATTTTTGATTTATCGGGTCCCAGTATCAATGGCAAATGGCAAAATTTTGGAATTTCAAAATCAAGAGCCTTGTACAAAGCGACTTGTTTTGGGGTATTAGAAATGTGGTCTTCGCCGCGGATAACATGAGTGATTTTCATTTCTTTGTCATCTACCACGGCCGCAAAATTATAAGTAGCCGATCCATCCGACTTGATTAAGACGATATCTTTTTGAGAATCCGGCTCAAAGCGGATGAGGCCGCGAATTATATCTTCAAATTCAATTGCTTCTTGAGTATTTTTAAAAATAATGGCCCCGCCTTCTTTGTGGGCCAGATTTGATTTTAGTAATTTTTGGGCATATTTTACATAAATATTATTACGCTGGCTTTGATAAAAAGGGCCTTCGTCCCAATTTAATCCCAGCCACTTTAGGCCCTCCAAAATATTTTCTTCAAATTCTTTTTTAGATCGCTCTTTGTCAGTGTCTTCAATTCTTAAAATAAATTTGCCATTGTTTTGTTTGGCAAAAAGATAGTTAAAAAGCGCGGTTCTGGCCGTACCAATATGCAAAAAACCTGTCGGACTGGGAGCTATTCTGGTTCTAATTTTTTTAGTCATGCGTGTTCCAGCGCCAATTTCATTATTTCTTTGGCTATTTTTCTGGCAGCTTCCGGCTTATAAAATTTTTTCGCCGCCTCCGCCATTTTTTTCATTTTTTCTTTTTCTTCAAAAATTCTTTTTATTTCAGAAATCAAAACATGGGGCGAAAGATTGCTTTCCTCTATCACATCGCAAGCGCCCGAACGGTTATAATTGTAAGCATTTGCCATCTGGTGGCCTTGGGCGGAGTTTTTCAGCGGAACCAAAATAGACGGCAGTCCCCAGGCGGCTATTTCATAAATGGCGCTTCCCCCCGCGCGTGAAATTACCAAGTCGGCAACACTGGCCGCGTTTCTTAAGAACGAATCATTTAAATAAGGGTAAGGGTGGTATCTGCTTTTAAAATCAGATTTTTCCAAAACAACTTCTGCTCTTTCGGAAATTTCTTTTTCATTATTTTTGCCGCACTGGTGTATTATTTGAAAATCTTTTAACAATTCTTCCATGGCATCCAAAATTATTTCGTTTATTTTTTGGCAGCCCTGAGATCCGCCCAAAATTAAAAGAGTCGGTATCTTTGGTTCTAAGCCGAACATCTCCCTCCCCTCTTCCGGCGTAAAACCTAAAACATTTTTTCTTATCGGAATGCCGGTTAACGCGCTTTTTTCTTTCGGGAAATAATCAACGGCTTCCGGAAAAGACAAAGCGATTTTTTTGGCAAATTTGCCGGCCCATTTATTGACTTTGCCAGGAATGGCGTCCGATTCATGGATTATCACGGGTATGCCAAAAATTCTGCCCGCCACTAAGACGGGAAAACTGGCATAGCCGCCTTTGCCGAATATTACGTCCGGCATATCCATATATATTGACCATATTGCTTTTAAAATGCCGAGAAAAGTTTTAAACAAATCCGTAACATTAAGAAAAGAAAAATAGCGCCGTATTTTACCGGCATATATTTTTTTAAAAATCAATCCTTCGTCGGCAACAAGTTTGCCGTCATATTTTTGGTCAGACATAAAAATAAGCTGAGGAGTAATAATTTTGTCCTCTTCCGCTAAATCGTATAGCGCTTCCGCCACCGCGATTATGGGGTAAAAATGTCCCCCCGTCCCCCCGCCCGTTAGTAGTATCTTCATAATGAATACTTAGAAATATTTAATATAATTCCGACCTCGGCCAATGCTAAAGCCAGCGCCGACCCGCCTTGGGAAATAAAAATCAAAGGCAGTCCGGTAAGCGGGATGAGGCCGGCTATGGCGTACATATTAACAAATACCTGCACTGTAATAAGTATAGCAATTCCCGAGGCCAAAAGTCTACCGAAAGTATTGGACGCTCGGTTGGCTATGTGGAAACATTTGAAACAAAAGAAGAGAAATAGCAAAATTAAAAAAGTGGTTCCAATAAAGCCGAACTCTTCGCCTATTACGGCAAAAATGGAGTCTCCTGTTGGTTCAGGAAGATAATTAAATTTAGAAATACCCTGACCAAAACCCTTGCCCCAAATGCCGCCGGAGCCCATTGCTATTTTTGCTTGATTTGTTTGATACCCCGCGCCTTGTAAATCATAGGATTCGTTAAAAAATATGTTTATTCTGGACTTCAAATAAGGTTTTGACCAAACCAAAGCGGAAACCAAAACAAAGCCCAAAATCAGCAAAAGCCCGAGTTGTGTAAATCTTCCCCCGGCCAAAAAGAAAAGAAGCGCTCCGGTAATGCAAATTACTCCAAGAGTTCCGATGTCGGGCTGCAAAATCAGACTAACCCCCACAAACCCAACAATTATTAAAAACGGAACAAAACCAGCCTTAAAAGAAGGAACTTCATTTCTTCTGCTGGACAGCCAGGAGCTCAAATACACCACGAAAGCAAATTTTAAAAGTTCCGATGGCTGAAAAGTAAAAGAGCCCAAAGAAAGCCACCTGGCGGCGCCGCCGTATTTAAAACCTATGTGCGGCACGAAAACCAAAAGCGTCAGGCAAAAACTTATTACAAAAAAAGGCAAGGCCAGGGATTTCCATTTTTTGTAATATATCCGGCTGGTCAATAAAAATAAAATAAAACCAACTCCCCCGCCCAGAACAACCTGTTTTAAAAGAATGTCGTAAGAATTTTTTCCCTCTCGGGCGGCCATCCCCAAAGAAGCCGACGCCAAAACAAAAAAACCAAAAAATAAAAGCGTTAATATGATGCCCAAAAAAACTTTATCATATTTTTTTCTCATCGTTTTTTCCTAAGAATTTTCCCGCGGCGGTTTCCGGTTAAATTGTTTTCCGCCAAAGTTAATCTGCCATTTACAAACACGTACTGAATACCCGCGGAATATTGGAATGGATTTTCGCATGTCGCTCTGTCTTCTATTGTTTCCGAATTAAAAACAACAACATCGGCGCAATAGTTTTCTTTAATTATTCCGCGATCTTTTATGCCAAGAGTCTGCGCGGGCAAACCGGACATTTTATGAATTATTTCCTCCCAGGTTAAAATCATTTTTTCTTTTACAAATTGGGACATCGCGCGCGGAAAAGCTCCAAAAGAGCGCGGATGCGGCAAATTATTTCCGGATAAACCCAAGGCATCATAACCAACTCCATCGGAAGCAATCATGGAATAAAATTTCTGGCTTAAAATTTCAATATTTTTTGGGGAAATAATATCATTGAAGATAAACACTCGTAAATCATTGGCTTCAAGAAGGCCGATGACCACCTCTTCTTCCTCCAACCCGGAATTTTTGCTTATTTGACTTATGCTTTTGCCGATACTGCCCGAATCGCGGCCAGTAGAAGCGATGATTATTTTATCAAAATGAAGAGTAAGGCTTTTCAAATAACTTTTCAAAGTTTCCCGGACCTCTTTTTCTTTTAGAAGGCGTAGAATTTTTTCCTTGTTTTCGGCCAAAATCCAGGCAGGCAAAAAACTGACTAAATTAGAACCGGTGCTTGTATAAGGAAAAAAATCACAAGACAAAAAAATGCCTTCTTTTTGCGCCCGCTCTATCATATTGAGGGCGTTTTCAAAATTTTCCCACGCTTCACGGCCCAGAGCTTTAAAGTGGGAAATATGCCCCTTCGCACCCGATTCTCTTAAAAATGTTATTAGTTTGGAAATGGCCGGTAGCAAATTTTTCCCTTCATCTTCAAGATGATGCGCGGAAATTGCGTTATTGCCAGCGACGGTTTTAAAAAGAAACAGAATTTCTTTTTCTGACGCCGACTTGGAATATTTTTTTCCGAAATTTGTGGACAAACCGAAGGCGCCGTCATTAAGCGATTTCTCAAGCAAATCGTTTATCTGTTTAATTTGTTCTTTGTTTGCCGTTTTATCGCTGTTATCATCCAAAATATTTCTTCTTAGTGTTTCATGCCCGACGAGAGTGGCAAAATTTACCGCCAATTCAATTCTCTCCGCATAATCCAGAAATTCTTTCGTTGTCTGCCAATTAATGTTTATTTCCGTGATGTCCAACAATCTTTCCAGCGCTCCCAAAGCCTCTTTTTTTATAAGCGGAGCCAAAGAACAGCCGCCGTGTCCGCCCAAAATTGTTGTTATCCCCTGCCTTATAAAACTTTCCTGGTTTGGCTGTGAAAATAAAGTCCAATGCGTGTCAGAGTGCGTGGTCAAATCAATAAAACCTGGAGCGACAAAAAAACCGCCGGCATCCAAAATCAGATCGGCTGATTCGTTTTGCAAGTCGCCTATTTTGGAAATTTTCTCTCCCCTAATTCCGACATCCGCTTTGAATATTTCGGCGCCGGTGCCGTCTACAATATTGCCGTTTTTTATTATGACAGAATAAAACATAAACTATTTGCCAACAAGAATTATCACCATCCCTATTATAGCAAATACGACGCCCATGACCCAGAAACGCATCGTTATTTTGTAGTTTGGCCACCCCCTTCCTTCAAAATGATGATGAATGGGCGCCGCCAAAAATATTTTCTGCTTAAAAAATTTCTTGGAAAAAATTTGGATAATAACGGAACCGGCTTCTATTACGAGCGGGAAAGCGATAACCGGCAATACGAGCGCGGAATCGGTAAGAAAAGCGACTACCGTCAGAGCCGCTGTCAGCCCCAAAATGCCGGTTTCGCCCATATAAAATCTGGCCGGCGGTATGTTAAACCAAAGAAAAGCAAGAATAGCTCCTGTTAAAACCGCGCAGAAAGCAGCCAAATCCACTTGGTTTTGGAAAAATGCTACCCCGGAATAGGCCGCGAAAATTGAAGCGAAAATTCCGCCCGCCAAGCCATCCAGCCCGTCTATCACTCCTCCGCTAAAAACAGCCAGCATAATCACCACAAAAAATGGGACAAAAAGCCACCCGATTTCTACATGCCCCCAAAACGGCACTAAAATGTCGCTTGTTTCGAGTTTAAAATAAAACCATAACCCTCCGATTAAACCGATTAAAGCCACCAAAATTATTCTTTTTGTTAAACTCAGGCCGCCGCCGATATATTTTCCCCGGCCACGAACTTGTAAAATATCATCTACCAATCCAATTACTGAAGCAGAAACTAAAGCAAAAACCGGCAGCCAAGTTTGTGAACGGCTTAGAAAATTTAATTTTTCCGTCAGCGAATTCGGAAATACATTGAAAATTCCCCAAAAAATAAAAATTATCAAAATTGTGCTGAGCCAAATCAGCAGTCCGCCCATTCTCGGCGTTCCCACTTGTTTTTCTTTGTGGTACTGATTAACAATAGTCGCCTCTTCGCCGCTGATGGCTTTGATACTGCCATTTTTTTTCCAAGCCTTGTATTTGTACAAATAATGAGCCAGAACAGGCGCCACCAAAATGCCGATAAAAAAACTAAAAGCGGATAAACCAAATACTTTCAGAATATTTAGATCCATAATTATAAAATACAGCAAAAAGACCTATTTCACAAACCTGTCATATAATGTTTGCACATCTGAAAACCTGCCGTCAAGCGATGAACCAAGAACCGTTAAAATCATCGGGTAACCCAAGCCCTTATCAACAACCACTATCAAATTGCCGCCGGCTAGATCGCTAAAGCCAGTTTTGCTTCCCAATAATACCGGCAAATTTGGGAGCAGTTTATTTGTATTTTTAAATTCTTTCCCGTTCAAAATCATTATTTCTTTTGTGGTTGCTTCCAGCAATTCCGGATACTCTTTCAAAATATATACTATTAATTTTGTTATATCAGAACAAGAGCCGGCCGCGCCGGCTATTTCCTTTGAAATATCCAAACCGGTGGCGTTTAAAAAATAAGCTTGTTCTAATCCCAGTTCCCGCGCTTTTTTATTCATCAATCCGACAAATTCGGAATCGTCCGGCTTAAGGCCGGCGGACAAAGAAGAGGCAATCGCGTAAGCCGCGTCGTTTGACGACGAAATGAGCATAATTTTCAAAATATCCGGCAATCTCCATGTTTCGCCCACAGCAAGACCGCTATCGCCCTCCATAAGAAGTGCCTCTTTGGAAATCTCCACCAGTGTTGTCGGAAGCAAATTTTCTTTTGCCTCCGCCGCCGTCATCAGTTTAGCAAGACTTGCCAAAGGAAGCTGAATATCTTTATTAAGTTCAAAAACAAACCGGTTTTTAACCAAATCAAAAACGCAGGCGGATTTCGCCTCCAAATTCAACGGCGCCGCATTCTCTGCATTCTGTTCGACGCCCATGCTAACCGCCGCCATATTCAGCTGGCCATGTCTTCCATAAGCCGGCAGCAGAAAATTCAGCGCCAGCAGAAAAACAATACAGCCGATTATTTTAAGAAAATTCAACAGCATTTTCTATTTCTTTTTTAAAATTATCAAAATCAGGCAGTTCTTCTTTTTTTGTTATTCCCAAAACCTGAAAAAGATTAACGGAAGAGGTATAAAAATGAGTCCGCCGGTCTTTTGGATTTACCTTCCTTTCAACAAGGCCTTTTATCAAAAGACTGCGCAGGGTAAAACCGGAATTGACGCCTCTTGTATAATCAATGTTCGCCTTGGAAATTCCGTCGTTGTACAAAATTATAGCCAAAGTTTCCAGTCCGGCCTTCCCCAAGTTTTTATCCAACTCTTCTTTGGCTAGTATTTGACAATATTTTGAAGATTCCGGCGCCGTGCCAATCATTATTTCGCCGCCGTTTTTTAAAAGACGCAATCCCCTGCCGCTCAAATTATTTTCCAGCTCGTTTATGGCTTCGTTTAATTCTTTTTCTTTCTTGCCCAAAATCTGCTCGAGTTTTTTAACGCTCAATGGCTGGCCGGATAAAAAAAGCAGCGCTTCTATGTGATTACTTAAAGTCATATCTGGTAATTTCTATTTCTCCAAAACTTTGCTCTTGTTTTAATATTATAAGGCCTCTTTTTGTTAATTCAAGAAGGGCCAGAAAATTAACAATTAAATCAATTTTTTGGCATTCGGGATTGTTTTTTATTTCCGAAAAGCACATTTTTACCCTGCTTTCCATTTTTTTAATCAATTCGTCTATTCTTTGTTCCAAGCTGACAGTTTTTTTTACAAGCGCTTTTGGCAAAGGAATTTCTTTTGCCGGCAAATTGTTCAAAACATTCACCAGCGCCTTCTTTAAATTTAAAATTGATAAATCTTTGGGTTTAATCCCGCCAAGCGGGATTGATAAAACTTTTTCAATCCGTGAAAAAGGTTCTCTGGCAAAAATAACTTTCTTGCCGAAAATTTTTTCCAGCCCCCCGGCCAACGCTTTGAATTTTTTATAAAGTTTTAACTGCTGTTCAAGATTTTCAATTTCCAGCTCTTCTTCTTCCGAAAATTTCAACCAAGGCATGAGCGAGCGGGATTTTATCAGCATCAATGTAGCCGCCACCACAACAAAACTGGCCACCTCGCCAACGGGAAAATTGCCGATTTCTTTCAAATAATCCAAAAACTGGCCGGCTATTTCAGCCAATGAAATTTCATTGATGGAAAGTTTTTTCCGGTCAATCAAATCAACCAATACTTCAAACGGACCTTCAAATTTTTCTGTTTTAATCCGGTACATAGCGTTATTATAGCAAAATAAAAACCTCGGCGAAAATCCGGCCAAGGTTTTTTAATAAGTCCATTCTTGCGGCCTCTTAGACCACCTTTTTTTCATTTCTTCCAGGCTTCCTGAATAAAGCCATGAATAAGGCCTGGTATATTCATAATAATACCGGCTTGGCACTATTCCTTTTTCAACGGGTTCAATCCAAGACCTTGAACCATCCAGGCGTATTTGCCGGTTGAATCAATCGCGCCGCTGGTGGAGGAAGCCAACGCAAAACCCGCCGACATCGCAAGCC
The DNA here is from genome assembly GCA_018819015.1 of Patescibacteria group bacterium. Lineage (GTDB taxonomy): Bacteria > Patescibacteriota > Minisyncoccia > JAHISW01 > Tagabacteraceae > JAHJQY01. The sequence continues at coordinate 18,923 of JAHJQY010000009.1, read as the reverse complement.
CAACCAAAACAAAAAATAAGATTAAAAAAGTATTTCTCATTTATTTACCGCTCTCAATTCCCAATTTAATCTCTATGTATTTCACCCTTATCATTAAATCTTCAAATTGCTCGGGGTCAATATAAGTTTTTCGGATTTCTGAAACATCAGTTTCAACCCGAGCCAATCTCATATCTATAGAGTTTAATCTCTCGTCCACTTTATCAAACCTCTCGTCCACTTTATCAAACCTCTCGTCCACTTTATCAAACCCTTTGTTAACCATCATTGCCAAGTCTTCAATTGTTATTTCCTTACTCATATTATATTTATTTTACCAAAATTAAAAATTATCGCTATGTTATCATTATAATAAAATACATGAACAAACAAAATAGACAAATTCGAGAGGTGGTGCCGTCGCCGCGGTGTCGGCCACTAATTTGTTATAGATATTCTTCATAAAATAATACAAGTTTGTCGGCACGACACTGGAGTACTAAAGCTGACCCAATTCTTTCAACTGTTCCTTGGTTATTTCCGACGGCGCGTTCATCATCAAATCGCGGCCATCGCCGGTTTTGGGAAAAGCGATCACTTCGCGGATATTAGGTTCATTTTGAAGTATGGCAATAAATCTGTCCAAACCAAAAGCTATTCCTCCGTGCGGCGGCGCGCCAAAAGCAAGCGCCTTAAGCATGTGGCCGAAATTTTCTTCAATATCTTTTTCTTTCAATCCGATTATCTCCAGAACTTTTTTAAGAGCTTCCGGTTTGTGGTTCCTGATGCTTCCTCCGCCTATTTCAAATCCATTTAAAACAATGTCGTATTGAGCGGCGATAATTTTCTCAATATCTTTTTTCTTCATCAGTTTTTCGTGCCACCCCGGCGCGGCGGCGGAAAAAGGATTGTGAGTAAAAGTCCACTTGGGCGATCCGTCAGGATTTAGTCCTTTATCTTTTTCAAAAAAGGGAAAATCCACCACCCAACAAAAAGCCAATTCGTTCTGGTTGTTTTTATCTTTTCTTAAGTCCGGCCTATCGGTGCCATATTTCTCCATAGCTTCTTTGTAAGAAATCCTAGGAAACGGAAGTTGTAAAAATTTTTTATCCGGATAGACATTTTTTATTGTTTCAATAACCAGTTCTTCGTTGAGTTTCATTACCTCTTCCTGCCCTACAAAAGACATCTCCATATCAAGCTGAGTAAATTCCGGCTGCCTGTCTCCTCTTGTGTCTTCATCCCTAAAACATTTGGCAATCTGAAAATATTTTTCAAATCCGGCAACCATTAATAATTGTTTGTATTGCTGGGGCGACTGCGGCAAGGCGTAAAATTTCCCCGGCTGAAGACGCGAAGGCACAACATAGTCTCGCGCCCCTTCCGGCGTAGATTTTGTTAAAAGAGGAGTTTCTATTTCGGTAAAATCTCGTTCGCTTAAAAAATTTCTTATAAACCGGGTAATTTGATGGCGTATTTTAAAATTTTTCTGCAAGCGGTTTCTCCGCAAATCCAGATAACGATATTTCAGCCGAATTTCTTCATTAACTTCATGTCCATCGGTATTCAATTCAAAAGGAGTCGTATCCGCTTTGTTCAAAATTTCAATCTTTTCCGCCTGCATTTCAATTCCGCCGGTCTCAATTTCTTTGTTTATCATATTCTCCGGCCTTTTGTTTATTATTCCTTCTATAGCAATTACATCGTTCAAGCGCAAATCTTCGGCTTCTTTCAAAACTACCTGTAAAATCCCGGAGCAATCTATTAAGTCAATAAAAGCCAGCTTGCCATGGTCTCGCCTGGCGCCAACCCGGCCGGCAATTTTTACTTTCTCTCCGGTCTGATTCAGCGTATTTTTAATTAAAATTCTTTCCAGCATAAGATTATTTAATCATTTATTTAACGGTAATTCAATAAAGAAAGAACTTCCTCTTCCTTTTCCGTCCGACTCCACCCATATTTTACCCCCGTGATCCTCCACTATTTTTTTAGCCACGTAAAGCCCGAGGCCGGAACCGTCCACGTGCAGACGAGATGCGCCGCTTTCTCGTGAAAACTTTTGAAAAATTTTAGACAGCATTTCTTTTGAAATGCCCTCGCCGGAATCCTGGATTTTAAGCAATAAATTTTTATGATTTTTATTATGATGCGCCAAAAAAACTTTTACAAAACCTTTTTCCGTATATTTAACCGCGTTATCAATAAGATTATAAACAACTTGCCGTATTTTATTTTGGTCCGCCTTGATATTAAAATTGCCTCCATCAGACTCAAAAGATAATTTCAGCCCGCGCGTTTTCTTGCTGTCCGCCGCGAATTCATCAACCACCCTCTTAACAGTTTCGCTCAAATCAAAATCAGCAAAATCGTATTTCATTTGACCCATTTCAATACGCCCAATATTTAGAAAGTCTTCCACTAATAAAACGAGTCCTTGCGTTGACTGGAACATTTTATAAACCACATCTTTTATTTTTTCGTTTAATTTTCCAAAATCGCCCTCCAGCATCATTGAGCTGTATCCTTTTATAATCGTTAAAGGCGCCCTCAATTGATGGGAAGCAATGGACAAAAATTCAGATTTTATTTTATCTAATTTTTTTAGCTCCTCGTTGGCGGCGGCCAGCTGGTTTTTTAATTTAATTTCCTTTAAAACACTCTTTATTAAAAGGAAACCAAAAAAGACAAACAATAAAAATAATGCTCCGCGCCAAAGGTATTCCAGCCTTGACTCCGAAAGAAAAACGTCAACCAAAAGCAAAATTGCGGTAAGAGATACTAAAATCTCGGTCAGTATTATTTTGATTCCAAAAAGCTCTTTTTTCAAAATGGCGTAGCCGATAAAACCCACCATGGCCAAACTGGAAATAGTCCCTGCCCAGAAATAAAAATACTTAAACCAAGGAAGAATAATGTCAAAAGTTATCGCGCTAACAGCAGTGAGCCCGGTTCCCAAAATAAAATAATTCAATTGTTCTCGGATTAACCCCCTGCGCTTCAAATAAATTTTGATTAAATTCCAAAAAGCCAGAGTAAAATAGAAAACAATAAACAGGCCGTAAATCGGATAACTAATTGCTCCGAAAAACACATCTTTGCCATGCGCGGCAATATTTATTTGTTTAACAAAAGCGCCGGGCCAATAAATCATCGTAATTAAGGCGATTAGGGGGGCTAAAATTATAACCTGTTTCCAGCGGCCAATTCTTATTTTCCCTTCGGGGAAAATATAAGTAAAAAATAAAAATCCGGCCGCGACTATCGCGCCAATCACATATTGAGTCTTGCACCAAAACATTATGGTTGAACCGGAAACAAGGCGAAACATTAGCGCAGAAAAGACCCAGGCGCTAACAACCAGCACGTCTAGGCCGAAAGAAATATTTATTAGCTCCTTCCCTTTCTCTCTTTGGCCGAAAATAATAACGCCTAGCACAAGCTCTAAAAAAGAAGCTGCCCCAAGAAAAAAATTAATTAACATATTTTTTTCGTAAAAAACTCTCTTGGGTTGCGAAGATAATAAGAAGTATCAAACTGGGCGGGGCTCAAACAAATTTTGTTGCAAATTTTTAAACTTTTCTCTCTTTCTTTTTGAATTAAACTAAAGTCTTTTTCATCAAGATCCAAAAATTTAATATCCATGGGCTTCAAAAAGGCGGAACAGATAAGAAGTTTCCCGTCATTGTTAATTTCCAGGGTAAACTTCCCGGCATAACAAGGCCAGCTGCATTTCTTGTTGACAAAATCTTTCATCAGGTGGAAATATTCTTCGGGGGCGCCCAGCGGGTATCCCCGCCTTTTTTTCTCAATCAAAAATCTTGCGAGATTATTGACTTGTTCTAAATCATTTTTGTTGTTTTTGTCAAAAAATAAATTTTCATCTGGCCTCTCAGCAACATATTTCATTTCTTCTGCCAAATTTGGCTTGGAGATTATTCTGATGGCCATTAAAATATCTTTTTCTCTGCAAAGCTCTAGCAATTGAGGGATCCGAGAAATGTTTTTTCTTGTTACGGCTGTATTAATAATTAATTTGAGCTTATTTCTGTTCTTTAAAAGATTGTCGATTGTTTCTTTTTTCCAAGATTTCTGTCCGGCTAATTCTGCGGGGTCATCTACGGCAAGATTAACAAAATTCAATCCCGCTTGAACCAATTCTTCAATATATTGCGGGGTCAACAACGAGCCGTTGGTCGGCAAATACGAAAGCATTTTCTTCTGCCTGATATATTTAATGATGTCTAATAAATCTTTTCTTAGTGTGGGCTCGCCTCCCATAAAAGCAACCATGCGGCAGCCCATTTTTTTTAATTTATCAATAACTAATTTCATTTCTTCAAAAGTCATTTCAGGGGCATTATTATCTCTGACGTAGCAATAGGAACAATTAAAATTACATCGTCTGGTCACCCAAACATAAGCCCAGACGGGCTTAATTTTATCAGACCTTAAAATTTCTTTAATTTTAATTTTGGCCACCGATGCCAATATATTTTGGGTTAATTTGTTCATTTTTGAATAGCGATTTTCGTCTAAATATAGTATAATCTAACAAAATAAACATGTCTAATGATAAAATATATAAACAAAAGATATTGGCGGTTTCCGACCTGCATTTGTGCGATGGCGGGCCGGAAGACAAATTTTGCGGCAATGAAAAAAATTTTGAAAAAGTTTTAAATCTGGCAGAAAAAAACAATTATCAAATTGTCGTACTGGGTGATTTGTTTGAATTGTGGCAATGCAATGATTTGGAGAAAATTATCCGCTTTTACTCGGGTTTACTCAAGCGCCTGTCTGAATTAAACGCTATATTTATTTTGGGAAACCACGACGCATTAATTGCCCAAAAACTATCTTCAGGCGGCACCTTTTTGAATATGGAGGTTGTTCCGGAAAAATTAATTATAAATAAAACTCTATTCATGCACGGACATCGGTTTGACTGGACAGTTTCATTGTTTAATCGCCTTGTTTTTTTTGCGAGAATTCAAATTGAAACACCCATTGAAAAATATTTTTCAAAAAGCGCCGCCAAACTGGTTAAAAAATTTAATGATTTTTGGATTAAAAAAATGAGCAAATTTTATCAAGAAGGCGGTTTTAGCAAAACAAAAGAACATTACAGAAAAAAAGCGATTAAATATGCTGAATCTCTGCCTGAAATTAACCGAATTGTAATTGGGCATCGCCACAAGCCCGACCATGTTTTAATGCGCGCAGGAAACAGAAAAATAGAATATTATAATATTGGCTCTTGGGTTAACAACCGCCAAGACTATCTAATTTTGGATATAAATACCCCGTGAGGGATTCGAACCCCCGACCGTCTCCTTAAAAGGGAGCTGCTCTACCAGCTGAGCTAACGGGGCAAGAAATAGAATTTCACTCTATTTTTTGTTTCTTTACTATAAAAAATAAAGCTACTAGAGGCAAGACCAACCACCAAAAAAACATTTTTTGAGAAACAAAAAGGAGCCCGACCACCGGCGAAAAGGTAAGTAATTCTTTCGCCGGCAAAAGCTGAAAAATCGCGCTTACCAAAAGCCCCACCTCCAAAAAACTTAAAACAAAAACATGCCACCACTTGTCTGTTTTGCTCGACGTCCTAAAAATTGTCCGATTAAAAAGTATTGCCAATAAAATTATTAACAACAGAAAGCAGGCTGATCTGAAAAAAAACACAAACAAAATTTTTTTCCCTTGCGTAAAAAAATCCAGATAAGAAAAATTTTCAAAAAGCAAAATTGAAATATAGATAGAAAATAAAACGGCCATCATTTTTCTTTTGCCGGACGAAAGTCCGTAAAAAAACGCGAAGGCAACAAAGAAAAAAACAACCAAAAGATCCCATGTCGGATGAGAAAGAATACCTGAAACAGTTTCCAAATTAGCCAAATTAAACATGTTCTAATTATATTCCCTCCTTTTTTAATTCTTCAACAAGTTTTTTGCTTTTTCGTGAAAGATTTTTTGGTATTTTAACGAAAACCTTTATCATTAAATCGCCCCTGCTGCCGTCTCTGACGGGAATACCTTTATTTCTGATCCTTAAAATTTCTCCCGAATTAATGCCTGCGGGAATTTTAATCTTTATTTCTCCGTCAAGTGTTTTTATCTTTCTTTCGCCGCCCAAAAGCGCTTCCGACAGAGGTATATTTAATGAACTGGTAAGGTGGTTTCCTTCTCTCAAAAATACAGGGTCCGGCTTAATGTGTATTTTAACATACAAATCGCCGGCCACGCCATTGGTTTTTGCTTCTCCCGTGCCGAATAATTTAACCACTTCGCCGTCATATATCCCCGCGGGAATATTTATGGATATTTCTTCGGATTTTTTTACAATGCCGACGCCCTTGCATTTCCGGCAAAGTTCCGAAGGAACCTTGCCGGAACCGCCGCATTTCTCGCACGACCTAAGCGCGGTAAAAGTTCCCAAAAAAGAACGTTTTGTTTCGTGAATTTTCCCGGAGCCGTTGCAATGCTGGCAGGCATTAAAAACCGCGTCAGGCGCCGCCCCTTTTCCTCCGCAAGATTCGCAAACGCACCCTTTTGTCAAAAGCACCTTGCGCGTTTCTCCAAATACGGATTCTTTGAAAGAAATTTCCAAATCAATAGAGATATCTCTTCCCCGGCGGCCGGAATAAGCCCTTTGGCCGGAAAAACCGAAAAAATCGCCGAAAATTTCAGACAAATCTGGAAAATCGGATGAAATATTAGAAAAATCAAAACCATCAAAGCCGACCCCCGACTGTCCGCCCGCTCCACTGAAAACATGACCGTATCGGTCGTATTCGGAACGTCTTTTGTCGTTGCCCAAAACATAATAAGCCTCGTTGATTTCTTTAAATTTCTTCTCGTTGCCGTCTTTTTTGTCAGGATGATATTTGTGGGCGAGTTTTCTGTAAGCTTTTTTAATTTCTTCCAGCGAGGACCTTTTTTCCACTCCCAAAATTTGATAATAATCTTTATTCATCTTTTACTTCTTTATATTCCGCGTCCTGAACATCGTCATCTTTTTTCTGCTTGTATAGTTCGGCGCCGATTTTTTGCATCTCTTGCGACAATTCCTGCGTTTTATTTTTTATCGCCGGCATATCGTCTCCGTCTTTTATTTTTTTAAGTTCATCAATTTTCTCCGTTATATTCTTCTTAACATCGTCGCTGATTTTATCCCCCGCGTCTTTCAGAGCTTTTTCGGCCGCGTAAACCAAACCGTCCGCGGAATTACGCGCTTCTATTTTCTCTCTTTTCTTTTTATCTTCCTCTGCGTGCGCCTCTGCCCCTTTCCTCATTTTTTCAACCTCTTCCTTTGACAAATCAGAAGAAGCTTCAATTCTTATGAATTGCTCTTTGTTTGTGGCTTTATCTTTGGCTTTTACGCTTAAAATGCCGTTGGCATCTATGTCAAAAGTTACTTCAATTTGCGGCAAGCCGCGAGGAGATGAAGGTATGCCGTCCAAAATAAATCTTCCCAAAGTCCTGTTGTCAGTTGCCATCTCCCGTTCTCCCTGCAAAACATGCACTTCCACCGACGCCTGATTATCCTGGGCGGTGGAAAAAACCTGCGACCGCGAAACAGGAACAGTGGTATTTCTTTCTATTATTTTTGTCATCACTCCGCCCAATGTTTCAATTCCAAGCGAAAGAGGTGTAACATCCAGCAAAAGAACGTCCTTCACGTCGCCCTGCAAAACACCCGCTTGTATAGCGGCTCCATCGGCGACAACTTCGTCCGGGTTAATTGATTTGTTCGGTTCTTTGCCGAATAAATCTTTTACCGCGTTTTGAATCGCCGGCATGCGTGTCTGGCCGCCGACTAAAATTATTTCGTCAACATCAGACAACTGAAAACCGGCCGCTTTAACGGCCCGTTTTGTTATCTCAATGGACCTATCCACATATTCCCCAACGAGATCCTCTAGTTTTGAACGGGAAAATTTCAGCAAAAGATGCTGAGGCCCGGATTCATTGGAAGTAACAAATGGAATATTTATTTCTGTTTCAAGCGTGCTTGATAATTCATGCTTGGCTTTTTCCGCCGCTTCTTTTAACCTTTGTAGGGCCAACTGGTCTTTTGAAACATCTATTCCGCTTTCCTTTTTGAATTCGGCGATAATCCAGCCGATTATTTTTTGGTCCAAATCATCTCCTCCAAGGTGAGTATCCCCGTCTGTTGATTTGACTTCAATTACGTCATCCCCCACCTCAAGCACCGAAACATCAAATGTTCCTCCTCCAAAATCATAAACCACAATTTGTTCGTTTTTTCTTTTATTAAACCCATAGGCTAAAGCCGCGGCCGTGGGCTCATTTAAAATTCTTTTTACTTTAAAACCCGCTATTTCACCGGCGTCTTTCGTGGCCTTTCTCTGGCTGTCGTTAAAATAAGCCGGCACGGTTATTATGGCTTCCTCTATTTTTTCCCCCAGCCTAGATTCGGCATCCTTTTTGAGTTTTTGCAAAACCATAGCTGAAATTTCCGCAGGCCTGTACCATTTTTCTCCCATTTTTATCTCAATGCTGTCGTTGGCCGCCCCCCTCATTTCATAAGACAGAAGATTTTTGTCTTTCTGCACTTCCTTGTCGGAAAATTTGCGTCCAACCAGCCTTTTGGCGGAAAAAATAGTATTCTTGGGATTGGTAACGGCTTGTCTTTTGGCCAACAACCCAACCACTCTTTCGCCAGCCTTTGAAACAGCAACAACAGAAGGGGTTGTTCTCCCGCCTTCATCATTCTCCAAAATTTTTGATTCTCCGCCCTCAATAATCGCCATGGCGGAGTTTGTTGTGCCCAAATCTATGCCTATTATTTTACTCATAATTTATTTTGCTTGCCCGCTTCTAACGGGATATTTTAACTTTTTTTATAATGTTTAGTAATTTGAAAAACCTCAGCTTTTCCTTGCGAAATATAAAATAAAGCCCGACATTGTTTATCTAATCTAAAAGAATAAATGCCGCGCCATTTAGGTTCAAGAAGCTCAACTTTTAAAGACGGGTGGCGAATATTTTCTTCAAAAAATCGTTTTGCTTTTGCCCATTTTTTAACAAGATTGCGGTCTTTGAGAAATTGTTTAAGATCGGCTCTTAGTTGTTGGATTCGCATGTTTTTTAGCATAAGAGGACTTGCGTAAGCCGGATTCTAAATCCATTAGGAATTCTTTCGTATAAAGATTAGTTTTCCTAAAATCTTCCGTCACCTCTTTAATTGGGTCCTTTATTGCCATTTCAAAAAACTTTGCGACAAATCTGCGGTAAGCATCGGCTTGCCGTTTCAATTGCTGATATTCGGTTTTAGGGAGAGTAATATTTACCATTGATTTAATTATATAATTCTTAACAAAAATGTCAAAATTTATTTTGCTTGCCCGCTTCTAACGGGATATTTTAACTTTTGTCGGCCTTAAAACTTTATTATGCAATAAATATCCTTTCTGCAATTCTTCCACGACGATTCCGCTCTCTTCTTTTGATTCAACTTCTTCCATGGCTTCATGAAACTCCGGATTAAATTTCTCGCCACTGGCTTTTATGGTTTCCAAACCATGTTTTTTCAAAATACCCTCCAGCTGTATTTTGATTACCTGTAAATTTTTTTCCTTATTATTTTCAAGCGCCAAATCAAAACTGTCCAATACAACCAAAATTTCTGAGACCAGGAGCTCGTTTGCAAATTTAGTAAATTCCGCGCGTCTTTTTTCTTCCTCCCGCCTAGCGTTTATAAAATCTGCCCTGGCTCTTTGCCAGCCGGCCAAATAGTCTTCCTTGTCCTTCTGGCACTTCTTTAATTTTTCTTTTATTTTTTTTACTTTCGCTTCTATGCTTTCATCCTCTTCTTCAATATTTATTTTTTCTTCTTTTTTGGTGCTCATAACTTTACCTTTTGCTCCACTGCGGAGCTTTTCTGGCTTTTTTCAGGCCGAATTTGCGGCGTTCCTTTACGCGGGCGTCTCTGGTCAAAAAGCCATCTCCTTTCAGTATTTTACGAAAATCTTCATTAAATTTCAAAAGCGCCCTGCTTATGCCCAGTCTCGCCGCCTCTGCTTGAGATCTTGTTCCGCCGCCGGATATTTTTAAGCTTGTGTAAAATTTTTTTTCAGTTTTTGTTTTCCGAAAAGGCTGATTGAGGATTTCCCGCAATTCAACCAGCGGAAAATAAAAACTTAATTCTTTTCCATTTGTAATCATTTCTCCTAATTTTTTACCATCCTGCGGCTTTTTAAAAAGACGAACGCGCGCAATCGCGCTTTTTCTTCTGCCAACCGCCTCAAAATAAACATCCGGCTTTGTTTTTGTCTTTGTCTTTTTTGTAACTTTAGGCATATTACAATTCAATAATTAAATTTTTTAACATTTTTTTTCGCAATCTGTTTTTAGGCAGCATTCCTTCAACCACTTTTCTAAAAAGCCTGGCCGGGTTCTTTTTAAATAAAACTTCAAATTTTACATCTTTCAGCCCGCCGGGATATCCCGAATACCTTTTGTAGGTTTTTTCTTTCATTTTGTTGCCGGTTAATTTTATTTCGGTGATATTTAATATCTTGAGCTTAACGTCGGAAACTACATTCGGTTTAAAATCGGGGGAGTTTTTGCCGCGCAGAATAAGCGCCGACTGCGACGCAACTCTTCCTAAAGATTTATTTTCCGCGTCTATTATATATTCCATATTATACAAACTCTATAACGGCCAAATCGCTTCCATCGCCGCGGCGAAAACCCGATTTAACAACCCTTGTATAACCGCCTTTTCTGTTCAAATATTTGGGACCAAGTTCTTCTGTCATTTTTTTAACCAGTGTTTTTTGGAAATATTTCGCCAAAAAACGCCTATTGGCCAAATTATCAATTTTTGCCCTGGTAACAAATTTTTCTATCTTCGACCTTATTTCTTTAGCCCTTGCTTCTGTTGTTTCAATCTTCTCGTGTTTTATAAGACTACTCATCAACGATTTCAAAAACGCTTTTCTTTCATCTCTTTTTCTGCCAAATTTTCTATTTTTTACCTGATGTTTCATTTTTTTATTTTAATATCAAGCCAAAATTACCCAAAGCGCGCCTTATTTCATTTAACGCTTTGTCCCCAAGTCCGCCGATTTTCAGTAAATCTTCTTCCTTTTTTCTTGTCAGCCCGCCAACGGTTCTAATCCCGGCCTTGGAAAGGGCGTTCATTGTCCGACCGGAAAGATTCAAGTCTTCAATGCGCGTCTTTAAAAATTCTTCAGGTTCTTCTTTTTTTGTTTCCGACTGCATCTCCGCGTCTTCTCTCATAGATTCTTCTTTCAAATGCACCCTTTGTTTTACTTTCCTGGATTCTTCCAGTTCTTTTTGTTTTAATTTTGTTTCTTCAATTATTTCTTCAACTTCTTTTTCCGACATTTCGACAATTGCGCTCAACTGCCTAATTAATATTTTTATTGAATCTTCCAGCGCTTCTCTTGGCGTAATACTGCCATCTGTTTCAATAAAAAAACGCAGTCGGTTAAAATCGGTTCTCTCGCCGACGCGCATATTTTCCACTTCATAATTTACTCTTCTAACCGGCGTAAATACCGCGTCAAGCATTAAAATTCCTGTTTCCACTTTTTCTTTTTTTAGAATTTCTCGCGGAATATACCCAAGCCCTTTTTCTACCGTTATCTCAATATCAATCTTTGATTTTTTGTCGGCTAAAGTCGCCACTTCCTGATCTTTGTTTAAAATTACCAGCTGCGACGGAATCTTAAAATCTCCAGCCGCTATTTTTTTCTGCCCCCTCATGGAAAGTGTTGCCTTTTGCGGTTCATCCCCCATCAATTTAAATCTCATTCGTTTTAAATTCAAAAGAATCGTTATTACATCCTCCTTAACTCCGGGCAAAGTTGAAAATTCATGGCTTACGCCCCCTATTTTAACCGTAGTAATGGCTGCCCCTGGCAAAGAAGAAAGAATAATTCTTCTCAAGGCATTGCCTAAAGTATAACCATAGCCGGCGTAAATACAGTCTATTTCATATGTGCCCTTGGCGCCATCTTCCAAAACCGCTCGAGGCTTCATGGGTAAAACGATTTCGTAATCCATATTATTTTAATTTATAAATTTTAATAATTTTATCGTGAATAAAAACCAATAATCGCGTTTAAATTCACTCCCGGTTCAATGTCTTTCTTGGTTAAATTCGTTGCAATTTCTCCTTCTTTTTTTGATTTGTCCAGTTTTAGCCAAATGGGCGGGCTGTATTTCTTAAGATAAATATCCGTCTCCGCGAAAACCTTTTTTGAAATACTGCCCGAACGAATTGAAATTTTATCCCCTTTCTTGGCCTGATAAGACGGGATGGTCACTTTTCTGTTGTTTACCAAAATATGGCCATGGCCGACAATTTGCCTTGCGCCGCTTCTAGACTTGGCCAAACCAAGCCGAAAAACGATATTATCCAACCGCATTTCCAAAGAACTGATTATTTGAAGGTCAATACTGGAACCGCCTTTGGCCAAAGCCTTTTTAACATAATTAGCAAACGGTTTTTCTCTAAGACCGTACAAAAATTTTAATTTCTGTTTTTCTTTCAGTTGCGCTCCGTAATCCGAAAGCATCTTCATCTTTTTGGCCCTCTTGCCCGGCGCGTACGGCTTACGAACCATGGGGCATTTTGGACTGGCACATTTCTCTTCCTTCAAGAAAAGTTTCTGTCCCACCCGCCTACAAGTTTTGCATTTAGTCGTACTCATATTTTTTATACTCTTCTTGTTTTACGCGGCCTTGGCCCATTGTGCGGCACGGGCGTGGTGTCTTTTATGGAATTAATCTCCAGCCCCTTGTTGCCTAAAGTTCTGATGGCCGACTCGCGGCCGCCGGCGACTCCTTTTACTTCCAAATTAATTTCTTTAACGCCTATCATTTTTGCTTTATCGGCAATTAATTCCGCAACTTTTGCCGCGGCAAAGGGTGTCGCTTTTTTCGCGCCCTTAAATCCCAGGCTGCCGGAAGAAGCCCACATTATCACATTTCCTTTTGAATCGGTAAAAGTTACCCGGGTGTTATTGTATGTCGCTTGAATATAAACATTCCCGGAAGCCAACTTCTTTTTTGGAATCTTGCTGAGAGCCCTTGCTTTCATTTCCTGATTCAAGCCGCTCCCTTTTGTTTTTATAATTCTCTTTTTTCCCATATTATTTATAGTGAGCCTGTCTGCCGACAGGCAGGCAGGGTCGAACTACTTCTTCTCCATTTTTCTTCTACCGCTGGTCATTGTTTTGCGGCCGCGATACGGTCTGTTGGTGCGCGAATTGGTTTTCGTTCTCTGCCCCCTAACCGGCAGCTGCCTTATGTGCCGCAGGCCGCGATAGGCCTTAATATCTTTAAGCCGTTTAATATCTCCCGTTACCACTCTTCTCAAGTCCGATTCAATTTTATATTTTTCAACCAATTCTCTTAATTTGTTTGATTCTGCCGGCGACAAATCTTTGACTCTTTTGTCCGGAGAAATAGAAGCGCCGTCAAGAATTTTAAGCGCGGTCGTCCTGCCTATTCCGTACAAATAAGTTAGGGCAACTTCAAGTCTTTTGTTTTCCGGTAAATTTATTCCTGATATGCGCATAAAATTATTTTTGTCTTTGTTTATGTTTTGGATTTTTTTTGCAAATAACAACGACTCGGCCCCTGCGCCTTGTCATCTTGCAATTTTTACAAATTTTTTTAACTGATACTCTTACCTTCATATCATGATCTTCTTGTAATTCGCCCCCTTGCGCCATCAAGACTGACCTCCATTTGAACCGTATCGCCCACGACAACTTTTATGCGGTACATCCTCATTTTTCCCGAAAGATGCGCAAGAACTTCTTCATTGGTTTCGCTTAATTTTACCCTAAAACTGGCGTTAGGCAACGCCTCTGTCACCATGCCGGCAACAACTTTAATATTTTCTTTCCCCATTTGTATATCTTAGTATAGTATTAAAAAATATGCCAATTTTAAATGGCTTATTGTCCTCTAAATACATAGAAATAATAACAAAATTTAGTAAGTTTAGTCAAGCACGCGCTCAATTTTGATTTTGGAAGTTTTGTCCGGGAAAAATCTCCACCAGGAAGGGCTGAAAACAACCGCCGCGTGGTCTATGGCCGGATAAGCTTTAAACACATCTTCCATGTTTTTTGGCGAAGCGGTCAGCGCTTCTTTTAGCTTTTCCTCGTCAATTAGCCAGGTAAATTTCGCCTCTCCTTTTAACTTAAACACCATTGTTTTTTTGTCCGTGTCCAAATTTATCAATTCAAAATTCAAATCTTTCAAATTAGCAACTTCTACTTTCCCCTTCAGGTCTTCGCCCAGATATTTTTTTACCAAAACTTCCGAAAGATTCTTTTCCGAAATTAAAACCGCGGAAAAACTGCCTGCTTCTTTTAACGTAAACTGCGGATTTTTCAAACCAAGTTCAGAATTATTCTGAGCTTGGTTTTCAGAAAAAATTATCTTGGCCGCACCGTCGTAAAGCAAGAATCCGGGCGGCAGCTGTTGTTTGGCCCTTTGAAAAAGCTGGCCACCAATTGAATCCTCCAAAGATTTTTTGAGATTTATCATATCATCATCGCTTATAACCGGAACCTCTCCTTCAAAACCGCCCAACATGGACGTAACGGAGCGGCCGTAAAATTTTTCATAGCGTGGTCCGCCTTCAAGGCCGGGTATCGTAAAATCAGACAAATCAATATTATATTCTTCTCCAGGCTGGTCGGCATAAATAGTCGCCTGAATTGAACTGGGCGCAACTTGGCCGTTTTCTATTTTTGCGCCCGGCACAATTATGGATTTTTTAATTCTGTAAATTTTGCCTTCGGGAGTTTCAAAGCGAGTGTTGGCAACCAATTTTTGGGAAGCGGAACTGAAAGCGTTATAAATTAGTATATCCCCGCTGGCCTTTGAAGCGATTGTTTTTACTCCGGTGGCTTTTATGCTTTTTTCTTCGGTGATTTGCAATTCCATTGTTTCAAACGGTAAATCAAAAGAAGCTCCTTCCCCAGACCTTAAAACAACATCTATGCTTTTTGTTTCCTGGTGCAGCGCCACCCGAATAATTGTCTTGGCAAAAAGATCGATTGCTTTTATTGAAAGAACCGCCAAAAAGAAAAAAAGAGCCAACCCAAAAACAAATTTACCCCTACCAAATCTGCCGCCTAATTTTTCTTTGACATTTTGGACTATCGGAGATTTTTTATTTTTAATAATTATATCTTGTATTTTTTGCCTTGCCATTTTTATATATTTATTTTAATTTTAACATCTCAAAAACTTATTTGCAAAAAGCGCGGAGGTCAGCAAAAAAATATCTTTGTTGGCCGAAAAACCTTTGGCAAAATCAAAATGGTGCTTCAGTGAATCGGGCAACAAAAGATGCGCATCAAAAGGTTTGTTAAAAATCGTGAATTTTTCAAAATTCTTATCTGAAACCTTGAGAATAATTTCTTTTAAAAATACCGTTGATGCCGAACCGCAAAAATAAAGATTTTGCGGCAAAAATTTATCTTTGGCGATTTCGACAAACATTTTCTCCAAATGCGCGCCCCAATCATTAACGGCGGCCGTTAATGCGAACTTTGTTTTTTCATAATAATTTTTATCCAACTCATTTCTTTGGTATTGCAAAAAGCGAAATCCGGCTTCATCAAAACCCAAATTAAAAACATCTGCCAATTTTCTGATAAAAAAGTTTTCCCCGATCGGAAAAGAATTTATTTCTTCAATAATGTTATCGCGAAAAACAAAAACATCGGTTATTTCCCCTTTTATATCTAAAAATATCGCCCCGTCTTTAATATCTATAATATTTTCCAAGGTTTTAAAAAGAACAAAGGGAAAACTATGCAAATAAATATTTTGGGGGTGAATCCGATTTAAAATTTCTTTTTCAATTTTTTCTTTCAGGGCAGCCGGCGCTAAACTCAAATAAGCATACAGCTCCAAGTTGTGTGTTTTTTTGCCTAGCGGATTTTCTACATTATATCCATTTAATACTGTTTTTATGGGCGCGTATTCAAAAAAACTGCTTTTGTCCCATTGTTTTTTAAACAATTTCATTTCATCTTGAATCAAGTCGCTGATTAAATTTTCCGTGACCTCAAAATTTTCATCTCTTTCTATTTTTATAACCCGAGCCTGAGAAATATACCAAGGCGAAGAAAAAACACACAGGGCCGAATTCGGAGTATGCGCGTATTCTTTCTTAAAATAATTTGCGACAAAAACAAAGGCTTTGTTGATAACCGGCCATGTTCTTAAAAAATTTTTCCCAGATGGAAAATTTACCGGTTGGCGCGTGCTAGCCACTACCTCCGGCAAATAATTTTCTCTTTTTTTAAACAAAAGCCCGCCAACAGAAGCGCTTCCTATGTCAAAAACGGCAACCAGAGAATCTTTTTGTTTTTCTTTATTAAAAAGAAGATCCATTATTTAAATTATATCACAACAGCCTTAATTCGTCGAACGCCGGCAGATGAGGCTTCTTCTTTTATAATTCTGAATTTTCCCAATTCACCTGTTCTGTCGGCGTGCGGGCCGCTGCAAATTTCCCGGCTAAAGCCGCCGACGGCGTAAACCTTAACTTTTTCCCCGTATTTGTGTTCAAAAACACCGAGGGCCCCCTTCTCCTTGGCCTCATCAGCAGTCATCTCCTCGCAGATCATCGGCAAATCTTTTTTAATTTCTTCGTTTACTATTTTTTCCACTTCCTGCTTTTCTTTATCGCTCAATTTCTCCGGGTGAGAAAAATCCAATCTTAATCTTTCCGCGGTAATGTTACTGCCCCTTTGAACAACGTGCCCGCCCAAAACCCGCCTTAAGGCCGCTAAGAGCAGATGCGTTGCCGTGTGCAACTTTTTGGTTTCTTCGGTTGTGTCGGCCAACCCGCTTTTAAACATTCCTGCCGAAGCGGTTCGCGAAAGTTCTTGGTGCTTTTTCATTTCTTCATTAAATTTTTCAACGTCAATCTTAATTCCTTTTTCTTTGGCAATTTCTAATGTCAACTCCAAAGGAAAACCGTAAGTGGAAAAAAGGACGAACGGATCTGCTCCTCTTTCAAATTCTTTCAATCCTTTTTGCAAAGTTTTATCAAATATTTCCTTTTCTTTCTTCAGTTCTTCAAAAATTTTATTTTTATTTTGCTCTAATTCCGGGTAAAAATTTTTATAATTTTCAATAACAACACTTGCGGTTTTTTCCATAAAATCACCAAAGCCTTTGGCCACCACTCGCCTTAACAAACGCCTCAAAATATATCCCCGGCCCGAATTTGAAGGAGTTATTCCGTCAGCCAACAAAAACACCGCCCCTCGCAAATGGTCAGCGGCAATCCGACTATTTTCTGCCACCTCCATGACCGACGCGAATAAATCAGTTTCAAAAATATTATTTTTCCCCTGCATCACCATAACCAATCGCTCCAACCCCATACCGGTATCAATGCCCGGTTTAGACAATTTAATGTAATCCCCTTCTTTGTTTCGATTATATTCGTTAAAAACAATATTCCAAATTTCAATACCATTAACGTAAATTTCCGTTGTCGGACCGCAAGGCCCCTCATCGCCGGTCGGCCCCCAAAAATTATCTTCCCGCCCCGCCTTTTTTATTTCTATGTCTGACGCAAGTTCTTTCCAAATTTTTTCCGACTCATTGTCTACCTCGGTTTTTTCATCACCTTCAAAAATCGTAACGTAATCTATTTTCAATCCCATTTCTTTTGTTATAAATTCGTAACCATATTCAATAGCTTCTTTTTTAAAATACTCGCCCTGAAAAGAAAAATTTCCCAACATTTCAAAAAAGGTCAAATGTGTTTCATCTCCAACTTCGTCTATATCCGAAGTCCGAAAACATTTTTGCACCGAAGCAGTCCGATTGCCGTAAGGCGAAACTTCGTCTAGATAATATGGCTTGAACTGCTGCATGCCAGCCGTAGTTAAAAGCACCGATGGGTCAGTTGGCACCAACAAAGACGAAGACACTACTGCATGTCCCCTTTCCTTAAAAAAATCCAGAAATTTTTGCCTGATTTCATTTGAAGTCATAAGAATATTTTAGCAGATTTAAACGATTATTCCACCCCCGAGGAGTTCATTTTTATTATACAAAACCAAAGACTGGCCCGAGGCCACCGCCCTCTGCGGCTTATTGAAGGATATCCGATATCCTTCAATCCTACATTTTTGTA
The DNA here is from genome assembly GCA_018819015.1 of Patescibacteria group bacterium. Taxonomy (GTDB): domain Bacteria; phylum Patescibacteriota; class Minisyncoccia; order JAHISW01; family Tagabacteraceae; genus JAHJQY01. The sequence goes on along the minus strand of JAHJQY010000009.1, from coordinate 757 downwards.
ACGGCTGACGGTATCTGATTCTGGCCAAATAAACTTTTTTGAAGTTTGGTTTTTTGCCGGAAATCCAATTAACGTTTTTAACCTCAACTTCTTTTTTATAAAAATTTTTTTCCTTACTTTCCGGCGCTACCATAAGAATATTTTTTTTGATATCTTTACTAACCACAAATAACGGGTCTTTGCCGCCGCCGAGCGCCACCCCATGCCGCTGACCGATGGTATAATATTGGACGCCTTTATGCTCACCGATTTTTTGACCATTCTCATCAATAATCTTACCCGGTCTTGGTTTAATATAATCCTTCAAAAAATCTTCCATTTTGAATTCTCCCACAAAACAAAGCCCCTGGCTGTCTTTTTTCTCTGCTACTGGCAATTTAAATTTTTTCGCCATCTCACGCACTTCTTCTTTCAAATAATCGCCGATCGGGAACAAACAATATTTCAACTGTTCCTGTGTTAGTGTCCAAAGAAAATATGATTGGTCTTTGTTTTTATCTTTGGCCTGCAACAATTTACCAAAACTGTTCGAAGTTGAACTTCGAACATAGTGGCCAGTGGCGATTTTGCCAGCCCCTATTTTTAATGCTTTCTTCAAAAATAAATCAAACTTAATATATTTATTGCACATTATATCCGGATTCGGCGTTCTTCCCTCTTTGTATTCTTTTATCATGTAATCAATAACGTGTTTTTTGTATTGGCGAGAAAAATCAAAAGTATAAAAAGGAATATCCAAAATCGCCGCCACGCGCAT
>JAHJQY010000008.1 GCA_018819015.1 Patescibacteria group bacterium | reverse complement strand
TTATTTTTACATTTTTTTGTTTTTTCTGGCGGCGGGGTTTGGGTTGCCGTTTTTCAGTTCGCATTTGGCCGATTTAAAATCGGTTTTGGCCGCCATACCCGGAGCTTTTTCCAGAGTTTTTGAAGAGAAAGTTTCGCCGGATGATTTGCTGGCTAAATATAAAAATGGAAGCGTCAAAATTTTAATTGCGCCCGGGCACGACAATGATTCTTCGGGCGCGGTTTATAATGGAATTAGGGAAGCCGATTTGAATATAGAATTGGCTTACAACCTGCTTAATTGTTTGCGGAAGGACGGCAAGTTTCAGGTTTTTATCACAAGGGATAAACATGGTGATTACAGCGATTGGTTTTCTGATTATACAAATGACAATGAATTTGATATTGGTATTTTCCGAGATTATTTTAAAAGCGTTTTTTCTTTTTTTCAAAAAACCGGTTTAGTGAAAAAAAGTGTCGGGGTTTATCACAATCCGGCGGCGGACAATGTTTCTCTTAATCTTTACGCCATAAACAAGTGGGCCAACGATAATGATATAGATATTGTTTTGCATATTCATTTTAATGATTATCCAACAAGAAAGCCGGGCGCGCCGGGCAAATATTCCGGTTTTGCCATTTATGTTCCGGAAAAACAATTGCCGAATTACAGGGTGAGTATGGTTTTGGGAAAGGCAATAAAAAGTCAATTGGAAAAATATTTTCCCGCAAGCAATTTTTCAGGAGAGAAAGGCGGGATTGTGGAAGACCAGCAGCTGATTGCGGTTGGCTCCAACGCTTCGCGAAAAGGCGCTTCGTTGCTTTTTGAAGGCGGTTATATTTACGAGCCGCAATTTACGCATCCGGCCGCCCGAGCAATAATTTTTAAAAGCATGGCCGAGCAGATTTATTCGGGCCTTGATAATTATTTTAATAATGGTATAAAAAATTATATTCTTTGATAATTTAAAACGGGAGGAGGGCAGAAAAGTGAAAGACGAAGAAAGATTTAGAATTCAGTTTTTTAAAACAAATGGCAAGAAAATTATTGGATGCACTGGCAAACAGGAAGCTTCTTATATCAATGCGATAAGAGAAGAAACGAGCGCAAAAAGATTTAACAAAAGATACTATAATAAGGAAGGAAGATTTGTTTATTCTTCGCCGATGACGTTGGATAAAATTAGGCAATTTTTGAAAGAAAAAAGAAATACTTTTTTATATTTTGGCAAAGACAGGATGGTTGTGGGAATATTTTTGATGGATGAAAGTGGTTATGTTTTGTTTGTTGCGACCGAAAAAGAAAGAAGCATTTCTATATTCCAAAGGTATAACAATAAATAAAGGGGTCGTGCAAACGGCTCTTTTTTGTTTGCGGCTGTTGACTTTTGTCTGCGGATAAATATAATTAAAAATGCCCTTTGATAATCTATTTGTGCAACTTTTACGTATAATTAATAATTAATATCTTTTATTTTGTTCCGTAATTTATTGAGAGTTTCTTATTCTCATTTTTATTGAGAGTTTGATCCTGGCTCAGGACGAACGCTGGCGGCGTGGATAAGGCATGCAAGTCAAGGGGCCCCGCAGCAATGCGGGGAACCGGCGAACGGGGTAGTAATACGTAGGAATCTGCCCCCGCCACGGCAATAACTCATCGAAAGATGAGCTAATGGCCGATGGTATCCCGAGAGTAATCGAGGGATTAAAGGTATTCCGCAGTAATGCGGAATGCCGGGCGGGGAGGAGCCTGCGGGCTATCAGCTTGTTGGTAGGGTAATGGCCTACCAAGGCGATGACGGCTAGGGGGGGTGAGAGCCTGATCCCCACCAATGGCACTGAGACACGGGCCTTACACCTACGGGTGGCTGCAGTCGAGAATCTTCCACAATGGGCGAAAGCCTGATGGAGCGACGCCGCGTGCGCGATGAATCTCTTCGGAGTGTAAAGCGCTTTTCTGTCTGAAGAAGGCATCTTTTTGGTGTTTGACATTAGGACAGGAATAAGGGGTTGCTAAACTCGTGCCAGCAGCCGCGGTAATACGAGTGCCCCTAGCGTTGTCCGGAATTACTGGGCGTAAAGGGTGTGTAGGGGGCGCTGTTAGTCCTGTTTTAAATTTTCCCGCTTAACGGGAAAAATGGGCGGGAAACGGCAGTGCTATGAGGGTGTGAGAGGCTGACGGAACTCTGGGTGTAGGGGTGAAATCCGTTGATATCCAGGGGAACACCAAAAGCGAAGGCAGTCAGCTGGCGCATTCCTGACCCTGAAACACGAAAGCGTGGGGAGCGAAAAGGATTAGATACCCTTGTAGTCCACGCCCTAAACGATGTTCTCTAGCTTTTCGGAGTATCGACCCTCTGGGAGGCGAAGCTAACGCGTTAAGAGAACCGCCTGGGAAGTACGAGCGCAAGCTTAAAACTCAAAGGAATAGACGGGGACTTGCACAAGCGGTGGATCATGCGGTTTAATTCGACGGTAAACGAAGAACCTTACCAGGGCTTGACATTCAGCTGAAATCTCGCCGAAAAGCGGGACCTCTCACAAGGACAGCTGGACAGGTGCTGCATGGTTGTCGTCAGTTCGTGGTTTGAATTGTTCCCTTAAGTGGGGTAACGAACGCAACCCCTGTTGTCTGTTATATGTGTCAGACAAGACAGCCCCCCATGGGGGAGGAAGGTGGGGATGACGCCAAATCAGCATGGCCCTTTGATGTCCTGGGCTACACGCATGATACAATGGCCGGTACAATGAGTAGCGAAGCCGCAAGGCGGAGCCAATCTCATCAAAGCCGGTCTCAGTTCGGATTGTAGTCTGCAACTCGACTACATGAAGCTGGAATCGCTAGTAATCGCGGGTCAGCTATACCGCGGTGAATACGTTCTCAAGTCTTGTACTCACCGCCCGTCAATGCAAGGGAGTCGGTAATGCCGGAAGGCCCCGCAATTCTGCGGGGACCAAGGTAAGATCGATAACAAGGCATAAGTCGTAACAAGGCACGGGTAGCGGAAGCTGTTCGTGGAATTTAACTAAATCAGTTTCGCCATTGGCGAGATGATTAGGCCGATTTCTCCTATGCGCAAGCTGTGGAGGATAATGGGTGTTAGTCGATGAACCTTGCCTCGCCAGTAGGCGGGCTAAAATCTCGACTACGGAACAAAATAAAGGATATTAATCAAAAAACCACTGTTGTAGAACGGTGGTTTTTTGTATGTATAAAATTTATTTTTGCATGTATTTTGCACGTATTTTTTTGCGTTGATTTCTTGAAGATTTCTTG
>JAHJQY010000007.1 GCA_018819015.1 Patescibacteria group bacterium | reverse complement strand
GTCGCTTGCGTGCGCACCGCTGACACAACTTCAACCGCCGTGAGCGGCACTGACGGCGCCGGCACTGGCGGCTGCAGCGCGGTGGCGCTCACTAACGGACAGGCTTATTCTTATAAAGTTTTCCAAAAAGATTCCAACGGCAATTATGATGCTGGCGTAACCTTTACCGGTTCGCCATTTACACCGGCGGCCGCTTCCATCACTCTTATCGTAGACACCGACCAATTTCCGGCTCTTACCCCGGAAACGCCGAGATTTGCCACTTCCACTGTCAGCGTTAATACCAATAATACAACCGGCTGGTATGTGACTTTGGAGCGTTCTGACGCGGACACGACAATGGATTTGGATACGGACGCAACGGTGAATATTATTGACAAAACCGAATGGATTGCCGGCGCTTCAACAAGCACCGAATCAAGCCAGCCAGCCACAACAATTACTTCGGGCCAGGATTTTTTGGCTTTCCGGGCGATGACTGCTTCAAGCACGAATGGAAGCATGTTCTTCGCTTCGACTTGGTGGGGGAGCGATGACACCCCTTTTACCAACGCCAAGTGGGCGGGGATTGCCAGTTCTACGGCAGCCACAAATCTCAAGAAAATCGGCATCTCAAGCGTCAGTTCTGGCGGCTCCCCGGCTTTAAACACGGTTCAATATTATCTTGATGTGCCAATAACCCAGAAAACAGGCGCCTATTCCGGAACCGTTATTTTCACAGCAGTGATGAATTAACATTGTGGATAACTCTTTTCGCTATTTAGTTTATTTAGTGTATAATCATATTATGACAATCTTGGGTCGATCGGGTTTTTTTTATTTTTTAATTTAAAAATATGGTGAATTTTTTGAAAAATACGAAAAATGACGTGAATCTTTTTATGGTCGCGGTTGCGATTACTATAATGGTGTTTTTGGGAATTTACGCCAAATACGCGGGCGCTGAAACAGAAGCTTTGTCGGTTACAGTGGAGACGGTTTCAATATTTTCCGTAGATACTAACAATTTTTCGGGAAGTCTTACTCCGGGCACTCCTAACTTTGCGACAAGCACAATAAGCGTTCTCACCAACACCGCTGGCGGCTGGTATGTTGAACTTTATGGACAGGACAGAGCCACAGGCAACACAACAATGGATTTGTCCACCGACGCTTCGGTTGGCCTCACTGACGATACCGAGTGGATACCGGGCGCGGCTACAACAACCGCGGGAAACGCAGCTCTTATAACCAGCGGAGACGATGTTCTGGCTTTCAGGGCTATGTCTGCAAGCGGCACTCCGAGGTTTTTGTCCACAGCTTGGTGGGGCACCAGCGATACTAAGTATGCCGCAGGCAATCTCTGGGCCGGTTTTGCCAGCACCACGGCAACCAATAAAAAAATCGGGCAGATTTCCAGCGGCGATTATAATTCAGGAACAGCCCTAAACACGGTTCAGTATTATCTTGACGTGTCGGCCGACCAGAAAACAGGTAGTTACGATGGCAACCTGATATACACTTTAGTTACTCCTTAATTATTAGCGTTTAGCGTTTAGTAAATATATGAAGTATATTTATGTTATCTTCGGAGTGTTACTGGCGCCGTTGTTGATTGCTTTTAATCCGGATTCTGCTTACGCCGGAATAGGTCTTGGCATTCAGCCGAACAAAATTTCTCACACTATTGAACCGGGGAATTCGGTTTCCGGCGTAATTATCCTTAAAAACGCCAGCGATTCAGACGTGAAAGTGGATGTGGAAGTGAATGATTTTATTCCCACTCCCGGAACCGGAGATTTTCATTTTGTTAAGAGGGCGGAAGGCGTTACTTCGGTAAGGGATTGGGTTACGATCGGCAGTCCGGCCGACTTTATTTTCAAACAAGGCGAGAGCAGAGAAATACCCTATACCATAAAAGCGCCGCAAAACGCCGAGCCAGGCAGTCATTTTGGCGTGGCTTTTTTTATGGCTTCAAAAATAGCCGACACCGGTCAATTAAAAATCGGCACAAGGGTGGCTATGGTGATTTATGTTACTGTTCCGGGAAATTTTCTGCAAAAAGGGAAAATTTTAGGGTTTACGGCGCCGAAATTCATTCAGAAAGGCCCGATTAATTTCAAAATAAAATTTGAAAATGTCGGCACGGTTCATTTTGAACCTAAAGGCGCCATAAAAATCACTAATATTTTGGGCAAAGAAGTCGCCGAAGCGCCGGTTTCCGGGCAATTGGTTCTGCCAACAGGAGTCAGGGATTTAACGGCGCAATGGAAGCCCGAAGGGTTTCTCGTGGGCCGCTATAAAGCGACTATTGAAATCAAAGATGGAGAAGGCAATGTTTTGACCGCAAACACTATCACATTTTACGTTTTTCCGCTATGGTATATTTTAGGATTTTTCGGCGCGATTGCCGTTGTGTTTTTCGGTTTGAAATTTATAAAAAGCAAATTTTCGTTCAATATTGCCAGAAAGTAAAATGAAAAATGATGAAATTTTTCAGGATAAACATTTTTTTTCTTTGTCTTTTTTTTCTATTTTCTATTTTCTATTTTCTAGATTCTAACGTTAACGCCGATACAACCTCTTTAACCATTACAGTTATTCAGCCGTCAGTCCCGTCCTCCTGCGGCGACCATTCTTGCAATGGCTCCGAATCATGTTCTTCTTGCCCAACCGATTGCGGAGCATGCCCTAGTTCTGGCGGCGGAGGGGGCGGAGGTGGAGGCGGCGGATATGTCGCGCCAGTAACCAGCGCAGTATTCTCTGGCCGAGCGTACCCTAAAAGCACTATTACGTTTTTGAAAGACGCGCAAATCGCGGCAACCACTATTGCCGACGCCAATGCGAATTTTCAAGTAAGCGTTTCCGGCATCTCGGGCGGAAATTATATTTTCAGTGTTTATTCAGAGAATAATAAAGGCATTCGTTCCGCTCTCTTAACTTTTCCTATTAGTGTTGCTTCTGGCGCCACCACTAAAGTTGGCGGCATTTTTATTGCACCAACAATCGCGGTTGATAAAAGCGAGGTGAAGCGGGGTGATAATATTGCGATTTTTGGGCAGTCCGCGCCAGACAGCGCAATTACTATTTCCGTGAGTTCCGAAGAAGAATTTTTTAGAAAAGTCCAAGCCGACCAAAACGGCGCGTATTTGTATAATTTTGACACCGCCCTTCTTGACATAGGACAGCATTTCGCAAAATCAAAAGCCGCTTATGTTACCGAGGTTAGCTCATTTAGCAAAGCAATAGGTTTTATGGTTGGCACGAAAAATATTATAGCCGAATTGCCCAAAGTGATTGAGAAAAGCGATTTGAATAACGATAAACGGGTAAATCTCATTGATTTTTCCATTGCCGCGTATTGGTATAAAAGACCATCACTCTCGGCTTCCGCAGATTTGAATGGCGACGGCAAAGTTGACCTTATTGATTTCAGTATCATGGCGTTTTATTGGACTGGATAATTTATGCGTCAATCTCTATACAAAATTTTGTTTGCATTTTTTCTCGGCTTTATGCTGCCGCAGATGGTTTTTGCCGCCCTGATGTCCCTTGACGCAAAAACAACACAAGTACAAATCGGTGAAAAATTTGAAGTAAATCTGTTCATAAATACGGCGCAAGAAAATATCAATGCATTTGAAGGAAGAATAATATTCACCAAAGACATTTTGAATTTAAAAGATATACGAGACGGAAATACTATTGTAAATTTTTGGGTTGAAGAGCCTAAAAATCAAGAGGGCACAATCATATTTTCTGGCATTACCCCGGGCGGCTTTAATGGCAAAAATGGTTTGATTTTCTCGGCGATTTTTGAGGCAAAAGAAGTAGGTATTGCCAAATTTGAAATTAAGGATGCAAGAGTTTTGCGAAACGACGGAACGGGCTCTGCGGCAACTTTGGCAGTGGTACCTCTTGATGTGGTAATTTCTGAAGGAGCATCGGCTGAGATTCCCATAATTACGAAAGTTCAAGACACTGAGCCGCCAGAATCATTCGTGCCAGAAGTTGCGAAAGACGAAACACTTTTTGAAGGAAAATGGTTTGTTGTTTTTGCTACTCAAGATAAAACCTCTGGCCTTGACCATTATGAGTTAAAAGAAAATAGGCAAAAATTTCTGACATTTTTTTCAAGATGGAGGATTGCGGAAGGCCCATATATTTTGCAGGATCAAGAATTGCGAAGCTATGTTTTTGTGAAAGCCGTTGATAAAGCCGGCAACGAAAGAATAATGGAAATTAATCCGCAAAATCCGCTTGGATGGTACGAAAATTACGAGAATTGGATTATAATGATATTATTAGGCGTTGTTATCGCTTATGTGATTAGAAAATTTTTATGGAGGAGATAATTAAAAAAATAAAGGATTTGCTAATTAGCGGCGCGTTGCTGTTTATTGTTTTTGGCATTTTGCCGGCGACCGCTCAAGCGGCGACTTTATATTTTTCTCCTTCATCTGGGTCGCATGCGGTTGGCACGACATTTTCAGTAAGTGTGTATGTTTCAAGTGCCGATCAAGCAATGAACGCGGCCTCCGGTGTTATCTCTTTTCCCAGTGACAAATTAGCGGTGGAATCTCTTTCAAAAACCGGCTCAATCTTTACTCTCTGGGTTCAAGAGCCATCATTTTCTAATTCCGCTGGAACAATAAATTTCGAAGGTATTGTTTTGAACCCGGGTTTTACCGGCTCAAAAGGCAAAGCCATCAGTATTACTTTTAGAACTAAAACCGCCGGCAATGCGCCCTTAACTTTTTCTTCCGGCTCCGCACTTGCCAATGACGGGAAAGGCACCAACATTTTAGCAAGCTTAGGAAACGCGCAGTTTAGTTTGGGTGGCGCCGCTCCAACTGTTCCCGAGGCAACCACTCCTTCTGCGGTTTCCGGCGCGCCCTCTGCGTCTCAAATTTCTTCGCCGACTCACCTTGATCCGAATAAATGGTATGCTCAAAAAGACGCAAAATTTACTTGGACAGTACCTTCTGACGTTACTGGTGTCCGATTGCTTGTTGGTAAACTTCCGGCTGCAATTCCCACCGTAACTTATGCGCCGGCAATAAGCGAGAAAGAGATAACAAATCTCACTGATGGAGTCTGGTATTTCCATGTCCAGCTGCGCAATAAAAATGGCTGGGGGGAAATATCCCATTTCCGATTCCAAATTGACACTCAACCACCAGAACCATTTGCTATAAAATTTATTGACGGCACAAAGACCGAAAATCCAAAACCAGCCGTAATTTTTGATACTACCGATTCTTTATCTGGTATTGATTACTACAAAATCAAGATTGGCGAAGGCGATTTTTTCTCTACTACGTCTGAGATTATGGAAAAAAATCCTTATACCTTGCCTCTGCAAAATCCGGGCAAGCGAAGTATTTTAATTCAAGCTTTTGACAAAGCAGACAATTATACAACTGCGGCTGAAGAATTTGAAATTCT
>JAHJQY010000002.1 GCA_018819015.1 Patescibacteria group bacterium | reverse complement strand
TTTTATTTTACCACACTCCTTACCGCCTCCCACATTTCGGGATGACCATTTTTCTTTAGCCAATACCACCACTCCCCGCCCCAAAAATAAAAAGTGTCAAAGCCCGTTCCTTTTATATATTCCATAAGCTCTTTAAATCTTTCCGGCCCAAAAGATGAATATTGCTTTTCAAGGCTTGAATCTTTCACCACTCCGTCAATCCACGGCTCAGCTTGAAGCTCGGCCACAAACATAGGTTTTTTCTCCTGCCTGCCGGCAGGCAGGCCGTAAAAAATTTCCACCATCCCCTGTTTTAACCTAAAAAACCAAGGCGGAATTGGATAAGTCCACTCGCCAATAAACCTAGAAGCAATGTGTCTATAGAGCGTAGATCCGAAAATATCCGCCCGCTTGTACGCCCTGAACCAATCACCGAATTCTCCGCCGTCGGTGATAATTATGGGTTTGTCGGACAAAGAGCGCACCAGTTTAATTTCCTCGTCTACAAATTTCGGTTCGTATTGCGGACAAATCCCAAAATTTAAAAACGGCTCATTCTCAATCTGCCACGCCCAGACAATAGAATTATTGTCATATCGCTTAATCGTCGATTCTATATAATTTAATAATTTCTCTTTTGGAAATTGAGAATTGGAAATTGAAAATTCCTGCACCCAGTGCGGGGCGTGGCATTCTGGCCATCTTGGCAACTTGTAACCCACGGCCAAAATAATTTCCGCGTCATATTTTTTAGCCTCTTCCAGCATCCAATCAACGGAAGAAAAATCAAATGCGCCCTCCCGTGGCTCCACCTCTTCCCAATAAACCGGAATTCTTATTTTTTTAAAACCCAAATCTTCCAAAAGCGCCTTGTAGGCCTCCTGCCAATCCAAGCCAAAATCTTCCGCCATAAGCTTTGAATAAGTCACGCCAAAATTATATTTATGTACCACTTCAGCGGAAACCGGAATAAATAAAATAAAAATACCAAAAGAAACTAAAATAATACCAAAAAGTTTTTGGATGAAAACTTTTTTTGAAAAAGACTCTTTAATGATATACGGATGAGAATGAGAAAGAATTAAGGCCAAAAGAAAAATAAAAGCATACTGCGCGCCCTGAAGCGCGTTCACCATGGATACCGGCCCCAGCATAATGGCATAATTCAAAAGAATAAAAGCCCCCGCGCTCAAAACCTTGTTTGACGCGAAAAATAAAAATAATTTATTTGAAATTTTCAATGGACTATGCCGCAAAGAATGCCTGAAAGACGGCAAAAACAAAATAAAAAACGCCAGAAGCAATGTCCCTGTCCGTATCCATATAAAACCGTTTAAAAAAGATGTTTCAAGGTAAACTAATTTAGCCGTAAAAAAAGAGGCCGCAAAAAACACGGCCGCGGCAAAAGAGTAGGCCGAAAACACCCTTCCTTTTCCGAGGGTCAAAAGCAATCCGCCAAAAACAAAAAGGGCAAAGGCAAAAAGCCAAAAGGCCGGCAATCTTTCATCAAGAAATAAAAAAGACAAAAACAAAACGGTCACCGACGAAATCGCGCCCACCACCGGCACAACCCTTGAAACCGAAGCCCTCAACAGGGCGGAATAAAAAAAGAAAATCGCGGCGAAAAACGCCGCCCCGGAAAACAAGGCCAGCAAAGTAATTTTTAAAGACAAAAAATCAAAATCAAAAGGCCACAACACAAACGCCAAAGAATTCAAAACCCCGACATAAAAAGCGTAAACAAGCGCGTTCTTCGCTTTGTTCGTTAACAAAGATTTATCCACCACCGAAACTATGGCGTTTAGAAAATAACTTATTAAAGCTAAAGTAAGCCAGTTCATAATTTGCCCCTCTTAACGCGCCATTCTTTAATTTTTTTATGATTGCCCGAGAGCAACACTTTAGGAACTTTATATTTTTTTCCGCCCGGGGCGAAAAAAACTTCGGGCCGCGTGTAAACAGGATAGGAACCTTTTATTTCCTCTAGGGATTCTTTTTTGCCTAAAACTCCCGGGAGGTGACGGGACACAGCATCCACAACTGCCATAGCCGGAATTTCGCCGCCGGTTAAAATATAAGGGCCGATGGATAATTCTTGGAGATTGTAACCTAAATCCCGCAATATTTTTTTCAAGCGCTCATCAATCCCTTCATAACGGCCGCAGATTATTGCTATATCTTTATACTTTTTTGAAAAATTACTCGCCATTTTTTGTTCAAATTGTTTACCGGTCGCTGACGTTAAAATAACTAAAATTTTTGACTTTTGACTTTTGACTTTTGACTTTATAGCTTTAACAATTGGTTCAATCTTCATCACCATCCCTGGCCCGCCGCCAAACGGCTTGTCATCGGTTGTTTTATGTTTATCTTTAGCATACTTTCTAATATCATAAATTTTTATTTTTATTAATTTCTTCTGCTGCGCGCGCTTTAAAATGGAGGTTTCAAAATAACCTTTAATCGCCTCCGGGAAAATAGTAAAAATATGAAAAGTCATTATGTTTTTATTATAACACAATACGAAAAACCGTCCCGCACTACTGCGGGACGGTTTTTCTTGTATCTCTATTAATTTAATTAGAGTTTCAAATCATCCACAACTTCGTCCACACTAGCTTCTTTGCTCACGGACAAAGCTGGTCTTCCGCCTTCCGGCTCTTCAATCTTCAAATTAACTCGGGCTTGGTTTTTTAAGCCAACAACCCTCAGAAGACTTCGAATCGCTTTGGCGGTATTGCCGTTTCGGCCGATGATTTTACCCATGTCTGCCTTGTCAATTTTTAAAGTAAGCAAGACTCCCATCTCATCAACCTTGCGGTCTACCTTTACGGCCTCAGGAGTGTCTACCAACGCCTTAATGACGTATTCAAGAAAATCCTGTTCCTTATACTTTGCTGCTGCCATAATTCGTTGTCGGTTAACCTATAATTACTTTGATTTCGACCATTCATTATTACTGTTTTATTTTACACAAAACACAAAAAAAGTCAAGTGTTTTCTGCCGTAGCGACCGGAGCAGTTTTTTTGCTTTTGGCAGACACATTAATTTTCTTCCCTTCTATTATTTTCGCCGTCACCAAAAGATTGTGCGCGGTATTGGAAACCTGCGCTCCTTGAGAAATCCAATATTTAATACGCTCCGCGTCCAATTTAAAATCGTTGTTGCGAGGATTGCAAAAACCGAATTTCTCCAAATAAGCGCCGCTTCGCGTCGCCCTTTTGGAATCAACCAAAACAACCCTAAAAGTAGGATCGTGCTTTCTGCCAACTCTGGTAAATCTTATCTTCAGCATATTGCGCTTTATTATAGCAATTAAAAAATGCTAGTCAAATGAAAAAATCCCGGAGTTTTTACCCCCGGGATTTTACTTTACGGTGAGCCAATAGGCTTCCAAAAGCCCGGCTCTTAATTGGAGGATGTCTATCCAAGACTTTCCTCCATTCCCCCATCGTTCGCCATAACTATTAACGATGGAAAAATTATTCCCGTCCCAGCCGTCAATAATAACGGCGTGGCCTTCTGGCAAACCAAATCGATAGTAAAGTACCGTCGGTTTAGTTTTTATGAGATGCCATTTTTCCAAACCGGAAAAATCTACGCCAATGAGGCCTACCACTATCGGACCATACGCCAAAATCGCCTTCTTAATGCCGTCTGGCGAGAGTTCAACCTCGCCATATTTTACGAGTGGGTATTTTTCTTTCGCCGCCCTCAAAAAAAATCTGACGGAAGGAAGTCCTTCTTCTTTTATAGAAACCCCCTCCTCTCTATATAATTCTCTGCTTCTTTCGTAAAGAGTGTCTATTTCCTCGGAAGACAACTTAATCCCATTCTGAAAAAGAACATTGGCCACGGCATAGCCAACGCAAAGGCCTGACCTTTTTTGGTTTAATATGGTTCTTATCTCCGGCTTATGGACAGCCGGAAATCTGTCTGGATGATTTTGGAAGGGCGCTGTTGCGCACCCGACCAAAATCATAACAAGGGCTAAACCGAGTACGAATAATTTTTTCATCACGCCCTCCCTTCATTTATTGAATTTTATTTTTCAAAAAACTGACTAATTTTTACTGTCTATATTATATATTAAAACAATAAAAAAAACCCCGCCTACTGCGGGGCCAATTCTTTTGCCTCGTCCAATTTGACCGACAACAGGCGCGAAATGCCATCTTTGGCCATAGTGACGCCATATAAAATTCCAGCCGCGCTCATGGTGGCGCGATTGTGAGTTATCAAAATCAATTGTGTCTGCTCGCTTAATTTCTTTAAAAGGTCGGCGTATTTCCTTGAATTAGATTCATCCAGGGCGGCGTCTGTTTCGTCCAAAACTAGAAATGGCGGGGGCTTAACCTGAGACACGGCAAACAAAAAAGCAATGGAAGTTAAAGCCCTTTCCCCGCCGGAAAGCATATTTAACGAAAAAATTCTTTTCTTTGGAAGACTGACCGCCACATCTGCCCCATCATCTTTAATTTTTAATTCCGCTTTTCCTCCGCCAAACATCAATTCAAAAAATTTTTGAAATTCATCGTTTATTTTTAAAACTCCGCTTTTAAAATCAGAATCCAATTTTTCAACAAGCTGTTCAATCAAGCCCCTCAAAGAATCCGCCGTTTTTTTCAAATCGCTTATCTCCGAAAAAAGAAACTCATCCCGCGCGCTCACCTCTTTGTATTCTTTCAAAATTTCTTCTCCGGCGCCGCCGCCCTCTTCAATTTTTATTTTCAATCTTTCCAGGCGGCGGCGTTCTTCCTCCAGTTCTGTCTCGTCAAATTTATCGGCATTCTTCACTGGTATTTTTTGGCCCAAAATCGCCTCCGCCTCTTTAATATCCAGCCGTAAAACATTCTCTTTTTCAACAAGTTCTTTCTTTCGGATGTCCAAAAATCGAAATTGGTTTTTAATATCATTAAGCTGAATTTCCGCCCGGCGCAAATCGCTTTCCAAAATTCTTGATCTTTCAAATTCTTTAAAAAATACCGATTCTTCTTCTTTGGCTTTTTTTAAATCTTCCAAAAGTTTCCGATGGCTGAATTCCAGTTCGGCGCGGCCGCCTTTATCTTCTTTTTCCTCGGCAGGAGCGAAAAACAAAAAAGCAAGACGATTTTTAATTCCTCCGAGCATACTCTTAATTTTCTCCAAATTTTCTTCTGCCAAAGCGCGCTCTATTTCTTTTTTTAAAAAATCAATAAAACCGTCCATGTCCGGAGCAATTGTCCTTTCTTTGACAATTTTTGACTGCGACAATATTCCCTCGTGGCGGCCAACCTCCCTTTCAATTTCACTGATTTTTTTTCTCAGCCCGGCGCTCTCTGCTCTCTGTCTGGAAAAATTTTCAAGCTGGGCAACAACGCCCTTAATCTTTTTCTCAACGACCGATTGCTCCTCTGTGTTTTTTTTCTTCTCTGTTTCAATTTGTTCGGTTTCTTTGCTGAATTTTGCCCGGGCTTTTGAAAAATAAGAAGAACAAACGGCCTCAAAATCGTTTTTCAATTCAGCCAGTTTCTCTATCTTCTCGGCCTGCTTTTTTAAAAAACGCAAGTGAGGCTGAATCTCGTTGCGCAATGATTCCGCCTGATTAATATTCTCTTCGGTCCTGGCCAGTTTCCGCTCGCCTTCCTCTTTTTTTGCTTTAAAAATCATCAAACCCAAAGCTTCCTCAATAATTTGCCGACGTTCTTTTAACGACGCGTTCAGCACCGCGTCGGACTCGCCCTGCCTTATAATATGATGCTTCAGCGACCCCGAACATTCCTTGTTTAAAAATTCCGCGACATCTTTTAATCTGGTTTTTTTATTGTTTACAAAATATTCATTCAGGCCGTCCCGATACACTATTCTGGAAACGGCGGTTTCTCCTTTCGGCCCGTCAAAAACCAAAGCAGCCGAGGCTTTGCCCATTTTTGCGGCAGAAGAAGAGCCGTTGAAAATAAGATCTTCGCCTTTTTTGCCTCGCAGATTCTTAATAGACTGCTCGCCTAAAACCCAGGCGATGGCCTCCGCCACATTGGATTTGCCGGAGCCATTCGGCCCAACAATGGCAGAAATAGCCCTCGGAAATTCCAAGGTTGTAGATTTTGCGAAAGACTTAAATCCGATTATCTTTAAACTTTTTAAACGCATACAAATAAATTACAAACTACTCATCCCACCCTTTTTCTTTAAGCGCTTTTTCCGCCGCCTGCATCTGCGCTTCCTGCTTTGAAAACCCTTCCCCTTTGGCAATCATTTCCTTTTCCAAATAAACCCCTATCACAAAATGCCTGTTATGGTCCGGCCCGCTTTCCTCAATGACTTCATATGTCGGCGTAATGCCGACAATTTCCTGCGCCCGCTCCTGAAACAAGCTTTTGGCGTCGCGCCATAATTTATTTTCCAATATATCAGGCAAATTGGAGCAAATTTGTTTGATTATAAAACCATCGGCGGCCTCAAAGCCTCGGTCAAGATATACGGCGCCGACAATCGCTTCAACCGCGTTGGCCAAAATATAATGCTTGCCCTTGCCCTGTCCGGACAGGCCGAAATCTTTCGCTTCCCCCCTTGAAACGCGCAAATACTTTTCCAACTTAAGTTTGCTGGCCACTTCAAAAAGCATTTTTGAATTTACCAAAGCCGCCCTTAAGGAAGTCAGTTCGCCCTCCGGCTTTTCGGGAAACTTTGAAAAAAGAAAATTTGTCACCGAAAGCTCCAAAACCGCGTCGCCCAAAAATTCCAAACGCTCATTTTGAGCAATGCCCTCGCCGAGCCGCTCATTCAAAAAAGAGCGATGCGTCATCGCCTCTGTCAACAAATCCGGATTGTTAAATTTTACGCCTATTTTTTTTTCTAACTCGGCAAAATTTTTCATCGCAAATATATCCTACCAAAACAAACAAAATCATTCAACCCAATGTTCGAAGTTGAACTTCGAACATTAATAATATATAATATTTTTAATGCAAAAACCTCCCCTTGTAAACAACCAAATATACCATATCTACAACCGCGGCGTAGAAAAAAGAAAAGTTTTCATGGATAAACAGGATTACGCGCGGTTTATCCATGATCTGTTTGAATTTAACGATGAAATACCCGTCTTTAATACGGGACGTAATTTTAAACGGCCAATGATTGAAGTTCAACTTCCATCATTTGGAGGCAAAAACAAAGAAAAAGAACCCAGAAAATTATTAGTGGAAATCTTCATCTTCACCTTAATGCCTAATCATTTTCACCTGTTATTAAAACAGAAAAAAGAAAACGGAATAGTAAGATTTATGCAAAAATTAGGAACCGGCTACACAAATTATTTCAATAAAAAATACGAAAGAGTAGGCAGCTTATTTCAGGGCAGATTCAAGGCTGCCTTGGTGGACGAACATGCCCACTTTCTTCATCTCCCCTATTATATCCACTCAAACCCCCTGGATCTTGCACCACCAACTGTTCGAAGTTCAACTTCGAACAGTTGGGGTTTTTTAGAAAATTATAAATGGAGTAGTTTTCCTGACTATATCGGCAAGAAAAATTTTCCTTCCGTGACACAGAGAGATTTTTTGCTGGACTTTTTCGGCTCCGCCGAAAAATATGAAAAAGAAACGAGAGAGTGGCTGAAAGATAGAAAGAATAATTTAGAGAAATTAAAAGGAGTAACCCTAGACTAAACAAACAAATGTTCGAAGTTGAACTTCGAACATTTTATCAAAGAGGGGTGCTGGTGGCAACCGGCTCCGTGGGAGGTAATCCATCGACATCGGAGGTCGATGGAGATGAGATGATTATCATTCTAGTAGTCGTGGCCGTGTTCCCTGCCTGATCTGTGGCAACATAGCTTATATAGCATTTGGTGGAAGAAGCGGTATCCACCGAAACACCGGTCAAATTCCTGCCCAAATATTCCAATTCCGAGCCCGCCAAAGACCTCCAAACTTCATATCCCAAATTAATATCAACGTTATCCGTAA
>JAHJQY010000006.1 GCA_018819015.1 Patescibacteria group bacterium | reverse complement strand
TGACCCTCAATTCCCCAAAGAAAGCGATTACCACATTATAGAAGATTGCGGCCTTGTTAAACCGCTTACTATTGATGGCAAGGCAATTGATTTGTCGGTAGAACCATATATGGACAAGGCGCCGATGAATCCTCCGAATCGCGCTTGTGCGCGAAAGAGGCTCTGCGATTTAGCCGCGAAAATTGGAATAGAAAGTATTATTTCCTTTGGTTGGTCTTTTTGCAGAATTAGCACAAAAAAATATGAAGACACAGATATTCCGCTTTTGAAGGAATTAATGAAAAACGTCAGTTTTCATCAAGGAGTTGATGCGGAGAATTTTTTTTGCGGATTTCCTTTTGGAAAAATATTTCATTTTTATCATCCACAAAAGGATTTTTATCCGGAAGTTGATGAGTTTATTGAATGGGTGAAGGGTTTTGTTGATCTTGGTGGCCGGCTCCTTTGATACAAAGAGTGTGAGGTTATAGACCTTCCACTCTTTTTTTGTTTTAATATAGACAGTTTCATGAATAAAGATTATCTAAAATTGGGCCGGGCGTCCGAGCTTGGCGGAAAAGATAGAATTGTTTACCGCCTTTTTGAAATTCTCCCGGGCTTTTTGAGTTGGAGCA
The DNA here is from genome assembly GCA_018819015.1 of Patescibacteria group bacterium. Classification (GTDB taxonomy): domain Bacteria; phylum Patescibacteriota; class Minisyncoccia; order JAHISW01; family Tagabacteraceae; genus JAHJQY01. The sequence continues at coordinate 10,018 of JAHJQY010000006.1, read as the reverse complement.
CCATTATTTTGTTGGTGTTTTTGTCGTGGCTGGAGCCGGTCTGGGTGGCGCTTTTTATTATCGCCTTTGATGTCTACTGGCTTACAAAAACCGTTTATTTATCTATTCACTTGAGAGTCAATTGGAAAAAAATGAAGCATCATTTGAAAATTGACTGGAAAGAGAGAATAGAAAATTTAAAATGGGATCATGTTTGGCAAATGGTAATTTTACCTTTCTATAAAGAGGATTACGGAGTAATAAAACAAACTTTGGAAGAGTTGTTCAAAACAAGCTGGCCTAAAGAAAAAATGATCGTTGTTTTGGGAAGAGAAGAACGGGCAGGAGAGGAAGCTAGACAAACTGCTGAAAAAATTTACGAAGAATATAAAAATAAGTTTGGTCATTTTTTGACCACAGTTCATCCTAAAGATGTAGAAGGCGAGTTGGCCGGCAAGGGGTCAAACATTGCCTGGATGGCCGAAGAGGCGAGGGTAAAAATTCTTGATAACCGCGACATAGATTACAGAGATGTTTTAGTTTCCGCTTTTGATGTTGATACCCGTCCGTACTTGCAGTATTTTGAATGTCTGACTTGGCATTTTTTGACGGCCGAAAAGCCGTTTAATTCTTCTTTTCAGCCGGTGCCGGTTTTTAACAATAACATTTGGCAAGCGCCGGCCTTGTCCCGCGTGGTGGCGACCTCTGCCACTTTTTGGCAGATGATTCAGCAGGAGCGGCCGGAACGGCTGGCGACTTTTTCTTCGCATTCAATTCCTTTCAAAACTCTTTACGAAATCGGTTATTGGCAGAAGAATATGGTTTCTGAAGATTCCAGAATATTTTGGAATTCACTTCTGCATTTTGATGGAGATTATCAGGTGGTGCCGATTTCTTATCCTGTTTCTATGGATGCTAATTTGGCGCCGACTTTTTGGCGGACATCAGTCAATGTTTACAAACAGCAAAGGCGTTGGTGCTGGGGGGTTGAGAATGTTCCCTATCTTCTTTTTGGTTTTTTAAAAAATAAAAAAATTTCTTTGAAGAAAAAATTTTGGTACAGCTTTGTTCAGCTTGAAGGGTTTTGGTCTTTGGCGACCAATCCAATCCTTGTTTTTATGCTGGGCTGGCTGCCTTTGGTTTTGGGCGGAGCGGAGTTTAACACCCTGCTTCTTTCTTATAATTTGCCAAGAATTACCAGAACCTTAATGATCATAGCCATGTTGGGTCTTGTGGGCTCGGCGATTATTTCTTTGAGCTTATTGCCTCCCAAGCCGAAAGGATACGGTTTTCGGAAGAAAATTTTTATGGTTGTTCAGTGGATTTTAATACCATTTACAATTTTAATTTTTGGCGCCATTCCCGGGCTGGACGCCCAAACTCGACTGATGCTCGGCAAGTATATGGGCTTTTGGGTTACGCCTAAACATAGAGGGAAATAATACCTTTTCTTTTTTTTGGGTACGGTATATTATTAAAACAATAATAGATTATATTCTTACGACATCAGATCCAGTATTTTCTATGATTTGGACAATACCGGATATTATGTAGATCCAGCCGGCACTTCAAGAATGAATGCCGTTACTCCCAATAGTATTACTTTGGGAGGGGTGAGCAGAAGCAGTTGGCCGAGCGGGGGAAGTTTATCTTGTATAACGTTATCATGTTCTGGCAATTGTACAGTAACATGCCCATCGGGCTATACGATGACTGGCGGTGGAGTAGCCGCGGGTTGTAGTTGGCCAGTTTACACGTCGGCTCCTAGTGGCAATGGATGGTCATGTAACATTAGTGCCTGTGGGTCATGTTATGTTAGGTGCTGTAAGGTTGAGTAAGGTTTACTCCATATGTATATCCGAATTTTCTTGCTCAATTTTTTCTTTGAGCAGGGGATAGTTTTTTAGTTCAGAGTTTTCTTGTAGAATATTGCGCGCTTCCTGGCGGGCGGCTTCCACCATTTTTATGTTTTTTAGCGCTTCCATACCGACATCGGAAATACCCCATTGTTTTTTGCCCGACAGTTCGCCGGGCCCCCTGAATTGCAAATCATATTCGGCCAGTTCAAAGCCGTTTTTTGCCTGGCCGAGCGCCTTGAGGCGCTCGGCAGTTTTCTTGGTTTTGGATTCCGTGAAAATAAAACAATGGGGCTGATGAATGCTTCTTAAAACTCGGCCGCGCATTTGATGGAGCTGGGCCAGGCCGAAGCGGTCGGCTCCTTCTATAATTATGGTGGTCGCGTTGGGCACATCCACTCCGACTTCTATGACCGAGGTTGAAATCAAAATATCTATTTCGCCGTTTTTAAATTTTTGCATAATTTCTTCCTTGTCTTTGGCGGGCATTTTTCCGTGAAGCATCTCTATTTTATATTCCGGGAAAATTTTTTTTGAAAGTTTTTCGTATTCTTCTTCAACGTTTCTCAGCTCCAAAGTTTCGGAGGCGGCAATTCTCGGGCAGACGACGTAGGCCTGCCGACCTTTTTTAATTTCTTCTCTTATTTTTTCGTAGGCAGTTTCTCTTTTGTCTGGCGGAACGATTTCGGTAATGATTTTTTTTCTGCCCGGCGGCATTTCGTCCAGCAGAACAAGATCCAGGTCGCCATAAATGGTCAGGGCTAGGGTGCGGGGGATGGGGGTGGCGGTCATAGATAAAAAGTGCGGGAAAATATTTTGGTCGGTTTCATTTTTCTTGTTTATCAGAGCGGCCCGCTGGTTTATTCCAAAGCGGTGTTGTTCATCAATAATAACCAGCGCCAATTTTTTCTCCTGATATATAATTTTATCTTTGGCGGAAAATTTTACCCGATCTTGGATTAAAGAGTGGGTTCCTATTATTATGTCTATTTCTCCTTCGCTAATCCATTTGAGCAGTTTTGCTTTGGAAATGTCAGCGGTCTCTTGGTAACTTATTTTTGAAGGGAACTTTCGGCAGATGGAAGAAGTCAGCAGGCCTATTTTTGCTCCGGATTTCGCGAAGTAGTCGCAGAATGATTCAAAAAGCTGTTTTGCCAAAATTTCCGTCGGCGCCATGTAGGCCACCTGGTATCCGTTTTTCAATATTAAAAAGCTGGCGATGGCGGCGACCGCGGTTTTTCCTGAGCCGACATCGCCTTCCATCAACCGGGCCATTGGTGACCCCTTTTGCATATCCGCGAGAATATATTCCACGGCCCGTTTTTGCGCCTCGGTTAGTTTAAAAGAAAAGTTTTTAGTAAAATTGTTTAATTCATCCTTTTTTATTTTGACGGGAAAAGATGCTTGTTTTTCCAGAGCCAGCCGTTTTTTTATTCTGGAAATTTGAACTAAAAATATTTCTTCAAAGGCGAATCTTTTGCGCGCCGCCTCGGCATTTTTGGTTTCTTTTGGAGTGTGAATATAGACCAAGGCGTTTTTAAGGGAGGGAAGTTTGTATGTTTGCAGAATTTTTTCCGGTATTAAGTCGGGCAAATTTTTATTTTCATCTAAAATTTTTTTCAGGATTTTTTTAATCGTAAAATTAAACCAGCGCGAGGAAAGCCCTCGCGTCTCCGGATATACAGGCATTAAGCCATCCCAACTATCGAAGTTCAACTTCAATAGTTGGGGGTTGGCTAGATAGGGGCCGTTTTTGCCGGATTGTATTTTCCCCGAAACGGTTATCGTTTCTCTTTCTTTTAAAATATTTGCTATGAAAGGTTGATGGAACCAGACGAGTTTTATAATTCCGGTGCCGTCATTGAGTGTGGCGCGGGCGATATTCATTTTTTTGCGCCAGGTTTTTTCTAATTTAAGATTTGAAATTTTTCCAGAAAGAGAAACTTTTTCTCCCGGCTGGGCATCGGCGATTGTTTTGAGTTCGCCTGCTTGTTCATAGCGCGCCGGGAAATACCACAAAAGATCTTTTATTGTATTGAGGTCCAATTTTTTCAGCGCCCCTTTTTGGTATTCAGTCAGGCGCAATTCGTTTGTTAAGATGGAGTTTAAGCGCATGTTTTTATGCTAACCCTTCAATGGGCTCAGGGCAATCCCTCGATAAAACTCGGGATGAACACAAAACCCCGGCAAGTTTCCTTGCGCGGGGTTTTTTATTTTATCGTTTACGGCCAGATATCGCGGCTTTCCATTACTTTGGCGACTTTGCCGATGCCAAGGATATAGGCTGCTGTTCGCAGGTCAACTTTTTTGTCGTCCGCGATTTTTAAAACTTCTTTGCACGAAGTTGTTATTTGTTTTTTGAGTCTTTTCTTGACTTTTTCTTCCGGCCACCTGTCTCTTTGGCGGTTCTGTACCCATTCAAAATAGGAAACAATAACTCCGCCGGCGCTGGCCAAAATATCGGGAACGACAATAATTCCTCTTTTTTTCAAAATTTCATCTGCTTCCGGGGTCACGGGAGCGTTGGCCGGTTCAAAAATTATTTTGGCTTGTATTTTGTCGGCATTTTCTTTGGTAATTTGGTTTTCCATGGCCGCCAACACCAGAATATCGCAGGGTAGTTCTAATAATTGTTGATTGCTGATAATTTCTCCGGTTTCGCATTTGGTTACGCTACCCGCGGTTTTTTTGGTTTTTAGAACAGAATCAATGTTTATCCCTTCTTGACTAAAGATTCCGCCTTGACTGTCTGATACGGCAATAATTTTTGCCTCATCTTTTTTTAAAAGTTTCATAATCGGAATTGCCGCGTTGCCGCATCCTTGGACTATGACCTTGCTGTGTTTTGTGAAAATTTTTGGACTACCCAAGTATTCTAGTGTTTCTTGTATAACAAAATAACAACCCAATCCTGTTGCTACGTCTCGCACAAAAGAACCGTATAAATCCAGCGGTTTGCCCGTGACAACCGCGTATTCATTTTTTCTTCCGCCCATGCTATAGGCGTCTACAATCCAGCTCATCACTTGCGAGTCGGTACCAACATCAGGGGCCGGAATGTCCGTATCGGGGCCGATAATTGGCGCGATTTCATAAGTGAATCGTTTTGTTATTTTTTTGAGTTCGCTGATACTTAGTTTTTTTGGATCGCAGGTAATTCCGCCTTTGGCTCCGCCAAAAGGTATGTCGGCGACAGAACATTTAAAGGTCATTAACATGGCCAAGGCCATTGTTTTTTCCATGCTTACTTCCGGATGAAAACGCAAACCGCCCTTGAATGGGCCGCGCGCGTTATTATGTTGGACTCTGTAGCCGTGAAAAATTTTTATGGAATTGTCATCCATTACAATTGGAAACGACACTTCAACTTCTCTGTATGGGTTTTGTAGAGCTGCAATCACGCCTCGTGGCAAAGCAAGATGCTGTCGGGCGTTTTCAAAATAATGTAAAGTATTCTGAAGCGTCTGGTCTTGTTTTCCCATATTTTTCTTCCTCTTTTTTGTGTTTTCAAGGTTTGTCTCTTTATCTACATCCTATCAACAAAAAATCGCAAAAGACAAGTTGCTTTTTATAAAAAAATATTGTGTAATTTTACGTCCCCACGAGGGATCGAACCTCGATCTCGGGTTCCGCAAACCCGTACTCTATCCATTGAGCTATGGGGACTTTTTAAAAACCTAAAAGTTCCGCCAATTTTTCCGTCAGTGATTCTTCGTGTTCTTCTTCTTTTAAAATTTTTATTAAAAAATTTCTTATCCGACCAGGGTCGGCGTTTCCCAGCGGTATTTTAGCATGCTGGGATAATTTTTTACTGAATTTTATTATCAATTCTTTTTTTAGGGGCGGGTCGTAGTGTATCCAAAAAGAACCCAGTTCTTTATAGGGATAAAATTTCTCACCGGCCTTAATGCCTTTTGTTCCAACGGAAAATTTTATTTTTCTGGGTTTTCTGGCGCCGGTCAATATAATAACAAGCGCCGCTATGATTGCCAAGACAGCGAACAAAAAATTGCTTAAAAAGATCGCCAATATAACGATAATTAGCGCCCCGCTGGCCACATACCAGAACCATTCATTGTTTTTTGGATGGTGGCCGTGCTCAAATTCAATCCATTCTGTTAAAAAGTTGATATTTTCTTTAATTTCTTTCATAATTAAAGTGTATAGCATGAAAAAAATTAAGGCAATTATAATGGGGGCGGCCGGCAGGGATTTTCATAATTTCAATGTCTATTTTAAAAATAATCCCAAGTATAAAGTAGTCGCTTTTACTGCCTTCCAAATTCCGGGCATAGCCAGCAGGAAATATGCAGGCATTCCGATTTTTCCGGAAGAATGTCTTGCGGATTTGATAAAAAAAAATGACGCGCAGGAAGTTTTTTTTTCCTACAGCGATATTTCTTACGAAGATTTGGCGCGAAAAGCGGCGATGGTGACGGCGGCCGGCGCCAATTTTTGTCTGCTTGGCTGTGAGCAGACGACTTTGAAGTCACAAAAGCCGGTTATCGCCGTGACGGCGGTCAGAACGGGGTGCGGAAAGAGCGCTGTGTCGCAGTTCGTAGCCGATTATTTTTCCAAAAAAGGTTTGCGAGTTGCCGTTATCCGCCATCCGATGCCATACGGCGATTTAAAGAAGCAGGTTTGCCAGAAATTTTGCGTTTTGAGCGACTTGGAAAAACACAACTGCACAATAGAAGAAAGGGAGGAATATGAGCCTTATTTGGAAAAAGGATTCGCTGTTTATGCCGGTGTTGATTATGAAAAAATTTTGCGTCTGGCGGAAAAAGATAATGATGTGATTCTTTGGGACGGAGGCAACAACGACACTCCTTTTTATAAGCCCGACCTTTATCTTTGTCTGGCAGACGCGCGCCGGCCCAATCACGAAATCAGTTATTATCCCGGGGAAATAAATTTTAGAAATGCTGATATAATAATAATCAGCAAGGCCGACGGCCCCAAAGAAAACGTAGAGATTATTTTGCGGAATAAAAAGCGATTAAATCCCGGGGCGAAAATTATAAAAGGAAGTTTTTCTTTAACGGTGGACCAGCCAGAGTTAATAAAAGGGAAAAAAGTTTTGATTGTTGAAGACGGACCAAGTATGACTCATGGTGAGCTGCCTCACGGCGCCGGATTTGAAGCCGCCCGGAAATTCGGGGCCGCGCGGATTGTTGATCCAAGATTTTACGCCAGCGGTTCTTTGAAGAAAATTTTTAAGGATTATTCTCACATCGGTAAAATTTTGCCGGCCATGGGGTACAGCAGAAAACAAAGAAAAGAACTTGAAGAAATTATTAATCGGGCGGATTGCGACAGCGTGGTTATGGCGACGCCGTCAAGGCTGGAAAGATTTTTGAAGATTAACAAGCCGTGCGTTCGGGTGAATTATGGTTTTAAAGAAATAGATGGAAATAATTTTTATAAATATTTATTATGTTTCAAAAGAAATTTGGTTTTACAATAATTGAGCTGTTGGTGGTAACAAGCATCATTGTTCTTATTTCTTCTTTGTCGCTGGCCAATTACCGTTCCGGCAAAGTAAGGTATAGCTTGGGTCAATCTGTTCAGAAATTGGCATCCGATTTGCGGAGGGCGCAGAGTTTAGCGATCAGCGGCACCAGTATCAAGGGCGTTTATTGCGGTTACGGCATTAAAGTAGACATCAACGCTAGGCCTTATTCGTATTATCTTTATGCGGATAAATCAGCCAATTGCGGTACTGGCAATAATGCTTATGACGCCGGCGATGATATAATAGAAGAAGTGAGACTTTTTAGCGGAATTAGAATTAATTCTTCTTCGCCGTCTCCGGCGGATATATTTTTTAAGCCACCTGAACCGATTACTTATATAAATCAAAATAGTTCAGTCGGCTTGTCCGGCATAATTACATTGGAAGCCGAAGGTTATTCTTTGCCGACAAGAACTATTAGAATTAGCACCGCCGGTTTAATACAAATAGAATAAATGCAAAAAGGTTTTTCTTTCATAGGCGTGATGGTCGCCACTTTTATTGCCAGTATCGGGATGGTAGCGCTTTTCAGTTTGTCTATTATGTCTCTGAAGGGGGCTTCTGTCGGAGAGATGAGGCTGATTGCTTCCGGCTTAGCGCAGGAGGGGATAGAAATTGTCAGGGATGTCAGAGCGATTAACATAGAATGGAGCAATTGGGAATGGTATAGCACCTCCACTCCGATGGTTCATCCTGTTGGTTCTTCCGCGGCGTACTGCGTTCAGTATAATTCTACGGCCCTGTTTTCTTGCGGAGAAATTCCTTTGAAATTAAACAAAACAACCATGCTTTATCAGTATGATTCCGGCGACAATTCCCCTTTTTATAGAAAAGTGATTTTAACAAGAATATCAAACAATCAAGTAAAGGTCGCGGTTGAAGTAAAATGGAAATTAATAGGGTCGGATACCAGCTGGCATTCTTTGGTCGCCGAGGATAGATTATGGAAATGGAGATGAAAAAAATTCAAAATTATTGCAAGGGGTTTACTTTGGTGGAATTGCTTGTTTCTGTCACCATCTTCTCTTTTGTTATGATTGCTATGACAACTATAAGTCTTTCTGTTATGAAGGCTCAGCGAGTATCTTTTTTTAAGCAGAATATACAGGAACTCGGCAGGTTTCTTTTGGAGTCCATGGCCAGGGAAATCAGAATCAGTGTTGTTAATTCAGTTTCCGGCGACGGGAAAACTTTGAATATTACGAATTACCGAGGGAGCAATATTGAATATAAATTTGACAGCGTTAACAAGCGAGTTTTGCGAGGAGGCCAGATTATAAGTCCCAATAATATTGATTTGGTCGGGACTTTTTATGTGAGGACTTATAGTAATCCTGCCCACTCTGTTGTTACTCTCGTGATGAAGGCGGCTGTTTCGGGCGGCAAGCAGGAGGAACAACAAGAAATTTATTTACAGAGCACGGTTTCCGCGAGAAAATAATATGAAAATTAAAAATTTAAATCAAGGGGCTTGCCCCGAGCATAGTCGAGGGGCGGTTTCAATAATAGTATCTGTTATGCTTTTAAGTATTCTTCTTGTTGTGGGCATGGGTGTTTCCGCTTTAATGCTCGGGCAGGCCAGGATGTCAAGCCAGATAGGGGATTCGGTTGTTGCTATTTATGCGGCCGACGCCGGAGCGGAGAGATGTTTGTATCAGGTTTTTTGTATTCAGGATATTACGCCAACCGATGAGTGTATCGCTGAAGTGGGAGTTGGCTTGGATCAGGGTTGCGCCGGCGGAGGAATAATTTCAGAAATAATTAATCCGTCGTTAGGCATTAGTTATAATGCTGAATATGACGGTTTGAATACTATTTTATCGGAAGGTCAATATAGGTCTGCCACCCGCGCTTTGGAATTGAGTTTTTAGTTTTTCTCAATCTCCAGAAGCTCCACTTCAAAAATAAGCGTGGAGTTTGGCGGTATTGAGCCGATGGCCCTCGGACCGTAGCCTAGTTCCGGTGAAATGATGAGCCGGCGTTTTTCTCCGATTTTCATTCCCAAAACTCCCAAATCCCATCCTTTTATCACATAGCCTGAACCCAGAGTAAATGTAAATGGCTCGCCTCGGTCTAAACTGGAATCAAATTTCGTTCCGTTTTCAAGAGTTCCGGTATAATGAACTGTTACTGTGTCATTATTTTCGGCAGCCTGCCCGTTACCTTCTTTTAAGGTCTCCATTTTTAATCCCGATATTTCCTGGGTTGGATTTTTCTTAGGCATAAAAATATAGCCGGCCGCGGCCATGGCTAAAATTATGATAATTACGACTAACGAATAAATTATTTTTTTGTCCATAAAATTATTTTAATTGTTTGAAAAAAAATTGCAAATAAGATATGGTGAAAATATGGAGATAATGGAGAGGTGCCTGAGTGGTTGAAAGGAGCAACCTGCTAAGTTGTTGAGGGGGTAACTCCTCCGAGGGTTCGAATCCCTCCCTCTCCGCCACTTGGGAAATTCCGTTGCTGGCTCGCCCGCTACGCGGGCTCGCCAGCCGATTTTGAACGCAAAATTGAATTTTTTGTCTTTCAAAATAAAGTTCGAGCCGACATTTTTTAGAAATGTTAGGATTTGCTGATTGTCGCCTTGCGACAATAGAATTTTGGCTTGTTTCGCCTCAAAAATCATCTTCTTCATCGGTTCGAGCCAATTATTTCCCATTTG